>PXQM01000176.1 GCA_003021325.1 Halobacteriales archaeon QH_10_70_21 | reverse complement strand
CGCGCTCTGTCTCGGCCAGGTCGGCAAGCCCGGCGCGGGCCTGTCGCCGTTCCGCGGCCAGAACAACGTCCAGGGCGGCGGCGGCGACATGGGGACGCTGCCCGGCAGCCTGCCGGGCTACCAGGACCCCGCCGACGACGAGGTCGGCGAGAAGTTCGCCGAGTCGTGGGGCGAGCGCCCGCCCGAAGAGCCCGGGCTCAAGGTGCCCGAGATGCTCGCGGAGGCCCACGAGGGCAACCTGAAGGCGATGTACGTGGTCGGCGAGAACCCCGCCCTCTCGGAGCCGGACATCCAGCACGCCGGGGAGGCGCTTGACGACCTCGAGTTCCTCGTCGTCCAGGACATCTTCATGACCGAGACGGCCAACCACGCCGACGTCGTGCTGCCGGCGGCGACCTCGCCGGAGAAGCACGGCACCTTCACCAACACCGAGCGGCGCATCCAGCGGGTCCGGCCCACCGCCGACCCGCCGGGGAAGGCCCGCCAGGACTGGGAGATAACCCAGGCGCTGGCCCGCCGGCTCGGCTACGACTGGGACTACGACCACCCCCGGGAGGTGATGGACGAGATAAACGACCTGGCGCCCATCTACGGCGGCGTCTCCTACGAACGGCTCGAGAGCGGCGACGAGCACGGCCTGCAGTGGCCCTGTACCGACGCCGACGACCCCGGCACGCCGTACCTCTACGACTACGAGGAGGGGAACTTCAACTTCGAGGACGGGAAGGCGCGGTTCGTGCCCGCCGACGGCGGCCATCCGGGCGAGATTCCCGACGAGGAGTACCCGCTCACGCTCACCTCCGGGCGCGTGCTGTACCACTGGCACACCGGCCAGATTACCCGCCGCGTCGAGGGGCTGATGAGCCACGTCGGCGAGAGCTTCGTCGAGGTCAACCCCGAGACGGCCGACCAGCTCGGCATCGCCGACGGGGAGTACGTCCGCGTCGAGTCCCGCCGCGGCTCCATCGTCGTCAAGACGCAGGTCACCGACCGCGTCGGCCCCGGGACGCTGTTCATCCCGATGCACTTCGCCGCCGGCGCCGTCAACAAGCTGACCGGCGAGACGTTCGACCCGACGGCCGGCATCCCGGAGTACAAGGTCTCGAGCGCCCGCGTCGAGCCGCTCGGCCCGGAGACCGACGAGACCGTGTTGCGCACGCCGGACGCCGGCCGCGGGAGCAAGCGCGGAGCCGGCGACGACTGACGCGGGCTGTCGCCCCCCCCCGCGGTCCCGCCGAACGCTCCGGCAATCAGCCGTCCGGCGGGACGTTCTGGTTCGACCGGAACAGGTTCTCCGGGTCCCACGCGCGTTTCACGTCGGCGAGCCGCTCGTAGTTCTCGCCGTAGGCGGCACGGACGCGGTCGCGTCCCTCGTCGGCGGTGAGGAAGTTCATCGCCGCCTCGCCGGTCGTGTACGGCCGGACGGCGTCGTGGAACTCGCGGACCCAGGTGACGTGCTCGTCGTCGCGGGCCGGCTCCTCCCAGCGGGCCTCCACGAGCAGGTGGTGGGCCGCGTCCCGGTGCGGATAGGCGGTGGCGTCGGTCGGCGGTTCGGTCTCGGCGCCGCTCCGGGGGGAGACGAACACCGTCGCGCCCGCAGAGGGCGCCCGGGCCGCGTGCCCCTGGATCGTCTCGATGGCCGAATCGGAGAGCGACGCGAGGTACTGGCTCCGCAGGAACGTCCGTATCGAGCCCCGGCTCTCGCCGGCGGCCTGGAACGACGCGTACGACCGCGGGCGGATGCTGTCGGCGATGGGGTCGCCGGCCGCCCGGAGCGGCGCCAGCACGTCCTCGCCCGCTGCGGGCGGCCCGGCGTAGCACGCGATGCACATCGTCACGCGCGTGCCGTGCAGCTCCTCGGGGTAGACCGACGCCGGCGGCAGCGCCATGCTGCCGACCAGCAGCCGCACCGCCGGCGGCGCGTCGGCCATGAACGCCCGGTAGCGGCGCGCGACCTCGGGGAGGGCGTCGGCAGGGTAGACGAGCGACCCCCCGAGTATCTCCGGGGCGAGTTCGTGCAGGCGGAACCGGAAGGACGTGACGACGCCGACGTTGCCGCCGCCGCCCCGGAGCGCCCAGAACAGGTCCTCGTTTTCGTCCCCGCTGGCGCGGACCAGCTCGCCGTCGGCAGTCACCACGTCCGCAGCCAGGAGGTTGTCGCAGGTGAGGCCGTGCGTGCGGCTGAGCCAGCCGACGCCGCCGCCGAGCGTCAGCCCGGCGACGCCGATGTTCGGGTCCTGGCCGCCCGGAACGGCGAGTCCGAACGCCCCCGTCTCGTGGTCGACGTCCCCCCAGGTCGCGCCGGGGCCGACGCGGGCGGTCCGCTCGTCGGGGTCGACCCGGACGGCGTCCATCGGCCGGCAGTCGAGCAGCAGCCCTCCCGCCGGCACGGCGCAGCCGGAGACGTGGTGGCCGCCGCTCCGGACGCCCAGCCGCAGGTCGTACTCGCGGGCGACGTCGACGCCCGCCATCACGTCCGCGGCGCCACTGCAGCGGCAGACGAGGTCCGGGCGGCGGTCGACGCGGGCGTTCCAGACGGTGCGGGCGTCCTCGTAGCCCGGGTCGCCCGGCTCGAGGACGTCACCGCGCGTTCGCTCGCGGAGGGTCGTCACTGCGTCGTGTGCGGTCATGCGGGGAGCGGAGGGGCGGCCGGACCGTGCCTCAGAACAGCCCGGAGATGTTGCCGTCGTCGTCGATGTCCATGTCGGCGGCGGCGGGCCGCTCCGGGAGGCCGGGCATCGTCAGGGCGTCGGCGGTGAGCGCGACGATGAAGCCGGCGCCGGCGGAGGGGTACACCTCGCTGATCTCGAGTTCCCAGCCGCTCGGGGCGCCCTTCTTGCTCGCGTCGTCGCTGAGCGAGTGGAAGGTCTTCGACATACAGACCGGCACGTCGCCGAAGCCGAGGCGCTCCATGCGCTCGATGTCGTCGAGCGCGCCGCCGGTGAACTTGACGCCGTCGGCGCCGTAGATGTCGGTCGCGATGGTCTCGATTTTGTCGGCGATGGGCGCCTCCTCGTCGTAGAGGAACTCGAAGTCGTCCTCGTCGCTCTCGTCGACGGCCTCGATGACGTGCTCGCCGAGGTCCTCGCCGCCCTCGCTGCCCTTCTCGAACACCTCGGACTCGGCGACCCGGACGCCGAGGTCCTCGCGGCAGTGGTCCAGCACGGCCTGGACCTCATCGTCGCCGTCGTCCGGGAACCGGTTGAGCGCGACGACGACGGGCACGCCGAACTGCTGGAGGTTCGAGACGTGCTTGTCGAGGTTCTCGAAGCCGCGCTCGACGGCCTCGACGCCGGCCGCGTCGATGGCGTCGAAGTCCGCGGGCCACATGTCCTCGCCGTGGTACTTCAGCGCCCGGACCGAGGAGACGAGGACGACCGCGTTCGGGGTCATGTCGCCGAGCCGGCAGACGATGTTCATGAACTTCTCGGCACCCAGGTCGGAGCCGAAGCCGGCCTCGGTGACCAGGTAGTCGCCCATCCCGAAGGCGGCCTTGTCCGCGATGAGCGAGTTGGTCCCGTGGGCGATGTTGGCGAACGGGCCGCCGTGGACGAACGCCGGGGTACCTTCGATGGTCTGGACGACGTTGGGCTTGATGGCGTCCCGCAGCAGCATCGCCGCCGGACCCGTCGCCTCGATGTCGTCGACCGTGATTGGGTCGCCGTCCCCGTCGTAGGCGACGATGATGCGCGCGATGCGCTCCTTGAGGTCGCCGAGGCCGTCGGCCATACAGAGGGCGGCCATCAGCTCGGAGGCAGCCGTCAGGAGGAAGCTGTCCTCCCGCGGCGTCCCGCCCGTCTTGCCGCCCAGCCCGATGACGAGGCTCCGGAGCGCGCGGTCGTTCATGTCGATGGCGCGGGGCCACCGCACGTCGGTGACGTCGACGTCGAAGTCGTCGCCCTTGGTCAGCTTCGCGTCGAGCATCGCCGAGATGAGGTTGTGCGCCGAGGTCAGCGCGTGCAGGTCGCCGGTGAAGTGGAGGTTGATGTTCTCCATCGGGAGCACCTGCGAGCGGCCGCCGCCTGCAGCCCCGCCCTTGACGCCGAACACCGGGCCGAGCGACGGCTCCCGGATGGCTATCATCGCGTCCTCGCCGAGGTGGTTCAGCGTCTGGCCGAGGCCGACGGTCGTGACCGTCTTGCCCTCGCCCTTCGGCGTGGGGGTCATTCCGGTCACCAGTACGAGGTTGTTTTCCCTGTTCTCCGCCTCGTCGCGGAGGCGGTCCAGCGCGTGGTGTTTCACCTTCGCGGTGTACTCGCCGAAGTACTGGAGGTCGTCGAGACCGAGCCCCCACGGCTCGACCAGCTCCCAAATCGGCTCCATATGTGTCGAACTTGCGATCTCGTAGTCCGTCGGAATCGGCTCGTCAGGAGATGACATCTTGTCTCCTTCTACCCGGCATCGGCGTATGAAGGTTAGCATATCTAGCAGAAGCTGGATATGATGTGTTTTCGGTCGCCGAGGTAGGCCGGGAGCAGGCGTGAAAGCTCGTTGATGTCATGAGCTTCGGCGCCGCCGGTCGCGGCGCCGCCCGCCGGTCACCCCCTCTCGCGTATCGCGTCGTTCAGCTCGGGGACGACCTCGTGGAGGTCGCCGACGACGGCGTACTCCGCCTTCTGCATGATGGCCGCCTCGGGGTCGGTGTTGATGGCGAGGACGTTGTCGGCGCCCTTGCAGCCGACCCAGTGCTGGACGGCACCGCTGATGCCGCAGGCGATGTAGATGTCCGGCGTGATCTTCGTGCCGGTGAGGCCGATCTGGTCGTCGTGTGGCCGCCACCCCTCGTTGACCGCGGCGCGGGAGGCGCCGACGGTGCCGTCGAGACGGTCGGCGAGTTCCTCCAGCTGGTCGTAGTCCTCGGGGCCGCCGACGCCGCGACCGCCGCCGACGACGACCCGGGCCTCGCCGAGCGGGACACCCTCGACGTCGGACTCCTCGAAGCGGTCGACCTGCACCCGGAGGTGGTCGTCGTCGACCTCCGGCTCGAACTCGTGGAGCTCGGGGCTGGTCGCCTCGGCCGCCGGCTCGATCTCGAGCTCGTGGGACGCTACCGACAGGAGCTTCGTGGGCGCCTCGAGGCGGGCCCGCTCTATGAGGCTGCCGCCCCATCGCTGGCGGGTCAGCTCGTAGCCGTCGCCGACCTCGACCTCGATGCAGTCGGCTGCCATCGGGAGGTCGGTGGCGGCGCCGACGTGGGCCAGGACCTCCTGGCCGCGGTCGGTGCCGGGAGCAACGAGTGCGTCGGGTGCGAGGTCCTCGACGAGGCCCGCGATGGCCTCCCCCCAGGCCTCCGGCGCGTACGGCGAGAGCCGGTCGTCGGCGACGTGGTGGACGGCTTCGACGCCGTGGGCTCCGAGGTGGTCG
The DNA here is from genome assembly GCA_003021325.1 of Halobacteriales archaeon QH_10_70_21. The sequence goes on along the minus strand of PXQM01000176.1, from coordinate 23,666 downwards.
ACGGTCCCGGCGCCCTCGTGGCCGACGGCCACCGCGGCGAGCGACGCGTCGGCCTGCTCGGCGACGTCCCGCGCGAGGGTGAGCGCCTGCAGGGACTCCTCGAGCGGTTCGCCGGCCTCGTGTTCGACGAACGCGAGGATCACAGGACCTCCACCTCCTCCTCGAGGACCTCGACGATTCGCGGGACGGCGTCGGGCCCCTCCCCGAGGACCTCGGTTTCGGCGTCGTCCTCGGGCGGCGCCTCGAGCCGGAGCTTCTCGAGCGTGCCGGGACCGGTCTCGGCCGTCGGCTCCGTGCGGTCGACCTCCTGGCGGCGGGCGGACATCTTCGCGCGCATCGAGGCGTACCGCGGCTCGTTGATGCCCTCCTTGACCGTGATGACCGCCGGGAGCTCCACCTCGTATATCTCCTCGCCGCCGGGGACCTCCCGGCCGGCGACCGCCGTGCCGTCCTCGATGTCGATTGACTTGATGCCGCCGACGCACGGGAGGCCGAGCTGTTTGGCAACGCGGACGCCGACCTGGTAGTTGGCCTGGTCGGCGGACTCGTTGCCGAACAGCAGGAGGTCGAACGACTCCTCGGCGTCCCGGACCGCCCCGGCGATGGCGCTGGCCGTCGCGCGGGGGCTCCACTCGGCCCCGTCGGTCTCGACGAGGGTCGCCTCGTCGACGGTCATCGCGAGCCCGGTCCGGAGCTGTTCGGTTGCCTCCTCCGGCCCCAGCGTCAGCACTCGCGCGGTGCCGCCGTGCTCCTCGACGAGCTGGACGGCCGCCTCGATGGCGCACTCCTCGTGAGGGCTCATCGTGAAGCCGAGGTTGCTGGTGTCGATCGACTGCTGGTCGTCCGTCAGGACGATCTTCGAGCCGGTGTCCGGTACGCGTTTGATACAGGTGAGGACGTCCATTGTGTGGGTGTCGTGTTGTCGCCGGTGTCGGGTGACCGGGGCCGGCGGCCCCGGGGGTTTCGCTCGCTCAGCTCCGGATGCGGTCGTTGCCGGGGTCGAACAGCGGGCGGCTCCCGACGACCTCGACGGTCACCGGGTAGTGGCCGCCCATGTACTCGACCTGGAGACTGTTGCCCTCCTCGGCGTGCTCCGGCGGGAGGTACGCCATCAGCAGGTGCTTGCCGACCGACGGACCGGTGCCGGCGCTCGTGACGTACGAGCAGCGACCCTCCTCGTCGACGATGACGTTGCCGGACTGGTCCAGGACGGGCTCGTTCCCGAGCATGAACCGGGGCTGGCCGCCCTCCGGCGCGTGGTCGTCCACGGAGAGGGTACACAGCGTCGCGGCGTTCTCCTCGTCGATGGCCTCGGCGTACGCCTCCTTCCCGATGAAGTCGGCGTCCTTGACGCCGTGGAACGTGAGGCCGGCCTCGGCGGGGCTGTACTCGAGCTCGAGCTCGTGGCCGAACAGCCGGTAGCCCTTCTCCATGCGGCCGGTGGTGCCGTAGACACCCATCCCGACCGGCCGGATGTCGTGCTCCTCGCCGGCCTCGGCGATGGTGTTCCAGAGCCGGCGCCCCTTGCTCATCGGGGCGTAGACCTCCCAGCCGAGTTCGCCGACGTAGGACAGCCGCATCGCCCAGGCGTCGGTCTCGCCGACGGTGATGTCCTGGGCGGTGTAGGGCGCGAACGCCTCGTGGGACATGTCCTCCTCGGCGACCTCCTGCATCACCTTGCGGGCGTCGGGGCCCCAGACGCCGAGCGTACACAGCGAGTCGGACTGGTCGACGAGGTGGACGTCGGCGTCGTCGGGGATGTGGCGCTTGAACCACGCGCGGTCCGAGCCGGCGACGGCGCCGCCGGTGACGACGCGGTAGCGCTCCGGGCCGAGCCGGGCGATGGTGAGGTCCGAGACGAACCCGCCGTTCTCGGCGAGAATCGGGGTGTAGACGGTCTTGCCGACATCGACGTCGACCCGGCCGACCGCCATCCTCTCGAGGTAGTCGACGACGTCGGCGCCGACGAAGTCGAAGATGCCGAAGCCCATGTCGCCGATCATGGCGACGTTGTCGCGCATGTGGAGGTGCTCTGCGAGGATTATCTCGGACCACCACCGCGAGTCCCACTCGTTCGGGCGCCGCAGGCCCTCGAGGTCGTCCGCGTAGCGGTCCAGCAGGTCCTCGTTGGACTCGAACCACTGTGGCCGCTCCCAGCCGGCCGCCTCGAAGAACCGGGCGTCGAGCTCGTCCTGTGGCTCGTAGAACGCGCTCTGCCGGATCGGGCGGCCGGACTGCCACTGCTCGGCGGGGTGGACGATGCCGTAGATCTCCTGGTAGAGCTCGTGTGCCCGGTCCTTGACCCACTTCCGGGAGGCGCCGTACTCGTAGAACCGGTTGACGTTCGCCTCGCTGATGTCGACGTCGGAGTAGCCGCGGGTCATCTGCTGGGCGACGGCCTCGCCGATGGCGGGCGCCTCCTTGATCCAGACGGCCGCACAGGACCACAGCCCCTCGACGTCCTGGAGCGGGCCGAGCAGCGGTGCGCCGTCCGGTGCCTCCGAGAGGAGGCCGTCTATCTCGTGGCGGACGCCGGCCTCGGGGTCGTCCAGCACCTCCGGCATCAGCTCGAGGGCGTCCATCATGGACTGCTCGAAGGCGTCCTCGGTCAGCGGCGGCTGGGTCGGCGACAGCGGCGCCTCCTCGATGGACGGGATGTCCTCGACGTCCCAGATGATGGGTCGGTGCTGGTAGGAGCCGACCTCCATGTCGTTGCCGCTCGGCCGCTCGTACATCTGGGTGTCCATGTCCCGGACGACGGGATGGTTTATCTCCCCCTCGAACTGCTCGAAGAACGGGATCGGCCCGACGCTTATCATCTGGTGGACGGCGGGCGTCAGCGGAATTTCGACGCCCGCCATATTCGCGATCTTGGGGCTCCAGAGCCCGCAGGCGATTATCACCTCGTCGGCCTCGACGGTGCCGCGGTCGGTCTCGACCGCCTGAATCTCGCCGTCCGCCACGTGGAGGTCCAGCACCTCCGTGTTGGGCGAGACGGAGAGGCCCTCGGCGGACCCCGTCGGATCGCCGTCGACGTCACCGGGGGCCACCTCGCCCGACACGACCGCCTCGGGGTCCACCTCGCCGGCGATCATGGCGTCGGCGCGGGCACGCATGATCTCGCCGGCCCGCAGCGGGTCGCAGGTCCCGGCGCCGGTGCTGTAGAACCCGGCCTTGATGAGGTCGGTGTTGATGTACGGGACCAGCTCCTCGACCTCCTCGGGTGAGAGGAGCTCGGCCGGCTCACCCCACGCCTTCGCCGACTGCATCCGGCGCTTGAGTTCCTCGACGCGCTCGTCGGTCCGGGCCACCTCGATGCCGCCGCTGTTCTCGAAGGTCCCCATCTCGTCGTACTGCTCGATGCTCCGGCGGGTGAGGTGCGTCATCTCCTTGGAGTGCTCGACCGGCATCAGGAAGTTCGACGCGTGGCCGGTCGACCCGCCCGGGTCCGGCAGCGGCCCCTTGTCCATCAGCAGGATGTCCTCGCGACCGTACCGCGCCAGGTGGTAGGCGAGACTGTTCCCGACGATACCGGCGCCGACGATGACGGTCCCCGAAGACGACGGCAGCTCCCGCCCGCTCATCTCCGACCGACCTCCGGTCGTCGCGGCCGTGTTCGGCTCCGGTGCGTTCCGTTCTTGTCACTGGTTGCCAACCACATGGCTGACGTTCCGAAACGGTCGTACAAGAGTGTGAGGGTGAACACGTTCGGGCAATCCGGATGAGCGAGACGAAATCAAAAGAGGGCGCCGGTACCGACCGGCACCGGGGTGACCGTCCCGGGCCATCCTCCAGTGGCGAGGGCCCGGGTGAACTGCCGTCGCTACCGCGGGCGTTTCTCGCAGGAGTTGTCAGAAGAATGTTACCTTGTGTTCTGGGCGGGGCGTCCCCCCATTGGCGCGCCGGCCGGGGAGACGACGCCCAGTTCCTGGACCATCTTCAGCGTGTCCCAGTGGGCGTAGACGGCGGTTATCTCGCCGTCCTCGACGGTGAAGACGTCGATACCGTCGACGGTGAACCCCTCGCCGGTCGGCTCGACGCCGAAGAGGTCGTTCTCGTGGGTCCCCATCGCGGACCACCGGACGCGCACCTCGCCAGGGGTCGTGGTGACGTCCTCGACGGTGTACCAGAGGTCGGGGAACGCCGTCTGGTAGGACTCGACGTACGACTTGACGTCCTCGGGGCCGGACACGTCGCTCGGGCTGAGGCTCTGTGGGCCGTCGTAGTCGACATCGTCGGCGAGAATCTCGTCGGCGACGGACAGGTTCCCCCGGTTGAACAGGTCGTCGAACCAGCGCCGGACGAGCTGTGCGGCGTCGTCGGTCGTGTCGCTCGTGTCGCTCGGTGTCATGCTACGTTTTCACGTACCATCCCGGCCGTCGTGGCATAAATCTGTCCCGCCGCTCACCACAGTCCCGCGCCGTCGCGGATGGCGTCTCTCGCGCGCCGCGCACAGTCGCGCATCCCGCGCCCGAAGTGGAGGGTGTTCTCGTCGACCGGCGTCGAGAACAGCCCGCCCTCGTCGTTCTCGACGCCCGCCTCGTCGACCTGGAGGTAGCTGATGACCAGCCGCTTCTCGTAGGCGACGCCGCGAACGTCCGCCAGTTCTACCTCCTTGTCTGCGAACTTCGAGCGACCCGGGCGCTCGATGCGGAGCCACTCGTCGTAGACGTACAGCGTCCCGTCCTGGAACGTACACGATACGAGCGACTCCTCGTCGGCCTCGGCGTCCGACCCACTGGTCCGGCCGGGAAGGTCGACCATCGTGGGAGCGGATGGCCCAGAACGACGAAAAAGGTACCGGAGGCGCCCGAAATTCACCGGGGGCCACCCCCGCGAGCCGTCGTGATGGTTTACCATACCCGTGACTATACTTCGCAAAGCAAAATAATAATACCACAATAGGAAACTATGTTTCCGAAATCCCTAAACCCTCTCGGCCCCTCGGTACAGATATGAAGGAAAGTAAGAACGAGAGCCGAGAGGACGAGTTCGTGAACTACATGCCGGGCATGCCGACGCTGTCGAGCGAGCCCGGCCGGGTCGAGCGGTTCCTCGAGAAGCTGTTCCGCCGGCGGGGCCCGCTCCGTCCGGCCAGCGAAGAGTAGAGCCACCTGGCGTAGCGACCGGCCGAGGGCCGATTTTTCGACGACTGTAACCGTCCGACGGGTCGACGCCGCTCCGTCTACCCGGTAGCCAGCGGCTCCCCGTCCGTACAAAGTCTTATACTCGGACCTCCCCATCTTCGTATATCCGGGCCGGGCCGGACGAAGATGTCATGATTCCATTCATCGGCGGCTTGCCACACTGCAAACGGTGCGGGTACGAGGTGGAGAGCGGGCGCGACACCTGTCCGCGCTGCCAGTTCAGCCCGAAACTGAAGGGACTCAGGGTCGCCCTTTCGATGCTGATGGCGGTCGTCGTCCTGATGACGGCGGTGATAGTGCTGCCCGTTTTCGGCGTCCTGTTGGTCCAGCTCGCGGGCGTCGCGTTCGTCCTCGCCCTGGTGACGTTCACGATATCGTTTCTCGCGACCCCGTACCGGTTCGCGTCGCCGTTCCTCTGGCTGTAAGCCCGTTCGGCGAGGGGCGTCACCTCCCACAGCGAGTCGTTCCCGTGTACTGCGAGCCGTTCCGCCGTCGTTCGACGGAGCCGTCCTCTCGCGTATATCCGGCCCCGATACTCGAAAGTTCAATTTGTCTCGGGGTGAAACTACAAGTATATGCAATATGATGATTGTCGAAGGACTCAAGAAGCCTAGTCACGGTGTTAACGGTAGTCATACTTACGTGAGTCCAACTCGTACTCAGGCAGCAGGAGTACAGCGTACCCGGCAGCCGACGCCGGAAAGAGACCGAACCAACGAGCATGCACATCAACAAACTTGCCACGGAAACGGAGGGAGTAACGTATGAGTGATAGCGGTGACGACGACGGTGGATTCGGTGGTGAAGGCCTGCAGGTAGAGCTGTTCCACGCTGACACCGACCGGGAACCGGGCGACACGAACAAGCAGTTCAGCATCGGCAACACGAGGATTCTGGACGTCCACCCGCAGGTGTTCGGCATCTCCGCGGTGGTCATCCTCCTGTTCATGGCGCTTTCGCTGGCGTTTCCGGACCGGGCGCTCGAAACGTACACCACGGTTCGGGCCGGGATTTCGGACGCGTTCGGCTGGTTCTTCATCCTGGTCGCGAACCTGTTCATCATCTTCATGGTGTACCTCGCCCTGAGCAAGTACGGCAAGATCAGGCTCGGCGGGGTCGACGCGGACAAGGAGTTCAGCGACATCTCGTGGGTCGCGATGCTGTTCAGCGCCGGCATGGGGATCGGCCTCATGTTCTTCGGCGTCGCCGAACCGGTCTGGCACTTCTTCGACCCGCACCTCGGCGCGGAGTCCGCAACGCCGGGCGCAGCACAGGTGGCGCTGGCCGTCTCGATTTACCACTGGGGGTTCCATCCGTGGGCGATTTACGCGCTCGTCGGCCTGTCGCTGGCGTTCTTCTCGTTCAACCGCGGCCTGCCGCTCACGTTCCGGTCCATCTTCTGGCCGGTCCTGGGCGAGCGCATCTACGGATGGCCCGGTCACATCATCGACATCCTGACCGTGTTCGCGACGCTGTTCGGGCTGACCACCTCGCTCGGCTTGGGTGCCCAACAGATAAACGCCGGGCTCAACTTCCTCGGCGGTAACGTCGGCGCGGCACCGGCGGTTCCGTTCGGGACGACCATACAGGTCGCGATCATCGCCGGCGTCACCGCGGTCGCGGTGCTGTCCGTCGCCGCGGGTCTCGACGGCGGCGTCCGGCGGCTCAGCAACCTGAACCTCCTGCTCATGTTCGGCCTCCTGGGATCGGTTCTCGTCCTGGGGCCGACGCTGTTCATCTTCGAGATGATCCCGCAGGGACTCGGACAGTACCTGGGGAACTTCTTCGACCTGGCGTTCTTCACGGGCGCGATCTACGAGCCGTACTTCCAGGGTGCACCGTACTACGGCCCCGGCGGCGGCGGCGAGGGCGCGTTCCTCGTCGACTGGACGGTGTTCTACTGGGCGTGGTGGATCGCCTGGTCGCCGTTCGTCGGGATGTTCATCGCCCGGATTTCGAGGGGCCGCACCGTCCGGGAGTTCATCGGCGGGGTGCTCATCCTGCCGGTGCTGTTCTCGGTCATGTGGTTCGCCGCGCTGGGCGGTAGCGCCCTCAGTATCGAGCTGAGCAGCGGTGCGGTAAGCGCCGCGATGTTCGCCGACGGCGTCCAGGTGCCGAGGGCAGTCGCGCTGTTCTCGATGCTGGACCAGCTGCCGGGGACGATAATCCTGTCCTCGGTATCGGTGCTGCTCATCGCGACGTTCTTCATCACGTCGTCGGACTCGGGGTCGCTGGTCATCGACCACCTGACCTCGGGCGGCAAGCACGACGCGCCCGTCATGATGCGCGTCTTCTGGGCGGTCACCGAGGGTGCCGTCGCCGCGACGCTGCTCATCGCCGGCGGCTCCCAGGGCCTGCAGGCGCTGCAGGCCGCCGCCATCTCGACCGGCCTGCCGTTCGCCTTCATCCTCGTGTTCATGATGTACTCCATCCACAAGGGGTTGGACACCGAGTACCAGGTCCTCGAGTCCCAGGAGTTCCAGCAGCGCGTCGAGGAGATGGCCGAGGAAGGTGAGGTCGTCATCGACAGAGCGGGCGGAGAGGTCGTCACCGACATCTCCGCCAGCGAGGAGGAACCGGGCGACTAACCACCTGCGCGCAGTTCTCGTTTTTGAACCGTCGGATGCGAGAGCCCCCGGCTCGAACCGCGTTCCTACGGGTTGTCCGACTCGGGGTCGACCGTCACTCGCTCGAGGTTGCCCCGGTCGGTATCGAACCCCAGCCACACCCCGAGCACCACCGCGACGGCGAGGACGTACACCGGAAAGAGCGCGAGCGTCGCCGTCGTGTGAACCGCACTCGAGATAGAGAGAACGCCGCTCCAGTAGAGCAGTCCGACGCAGGCAACGCCACCGAGTACGGCGGCCCTGAGCCCCCTGCTGAACGTCCGCTTTGCGATTGGTCCCGGAGACGGGCTCGCGTCAGTCATGGTAAATCTAGGGGAGGCCAGAACAAAAGCGGCTCGGCAACGACCCCGTCACGGACCGTAGTCGTGCTGGTACTCCCAGTGGTACTGGCACTCGGTACAGGAGGCGAACTCGGGCACGTCCATCATCGAGGGGTGTCGGATGCCGTGCTCCAGCTCCCGCTGGCAGTGGGGGCAGACGAGCGCGACCAGTTCCATCTCGGCGAACTCCTCGGGGGACCGCTCCATGTGACAGTCCGGACAGTCGATGAAATCGTTGGCGAACTCGTGGGTGAACGAACTGCTACACGAGGAGCACCGGACGACCGCCGGCGGTCGCTTGGCCCACCCGACGCTTCCCCGCTTGAACGTGGTGTGGGCCTCGGGCACCGCCATCGTGAACGTCTCGGGCCCCTCCTTGGTCCACGGCGGGTCCAGGATGAACATTGCGGCCTTCTTCAACCTCTCTATCATTACGATATGTTAAGATTCCCAGGAGCATAAGCAGCGCGGGTCTCGGAAATCCGTCACCTGTGCTGTCCCGCACGCCGGTCGCTCGGGGCGGCCGGTCCCGTCCCACGAGCGCGCCGAGAGCGTGCCGTGTGGCGTCCCGTCGGCGTCGTGGACGACCTGCTATCGGCGCCGTCCCACAGGCGGGCGAGATTCCGGCTTCAGTAGTAATCCCACTCGTCGTCCGAGCCGCCCTCCGTGATTTCGTCGTCGTCCTTGGTCTTCTCCGGAACGACCTCCTGGGGGTCGCGCATGCCGTCCCCCTTCACCGACCTGTACGCGAACACCGCAAAGGAGACGAACGCGCCGGCGAGCAGCAGGCCGCCCGCGACCAGCGCAATCGTGAACGCTCCCCCGAGGAGGTCGGACGATATCTGTGCGACGAGCGTGTGCATACCGCTGCTACGGTGTCCAGCCTCAAGAGTATTGCAGAAGGTAGGAGGTGCACGCCACTCCGATGGCTGCGAGCAGCGCCGACGGCCAACCCGCGAACGCAGCGACCCAACCCCGTTGCGGCCTCGACAGCTCGTACGGATTGTTGTAGTCGTTCACCGGTCATCACCGACCCAGGCTGCGGTGACCGGTACATCGCTGCGCCAACCCGTATCAGTCGGCGCCCGGACCGACGATTGTCACCGGGGTGTCCGACATCCGCGCGACCTTCTCGGCGGTGCTCCCGAGGTACTTCTCGATTGCCCCCCGTCCCTGTTTGCCCATGACGATGAGGTCCATCCCGTTCTCCTCGGCGTAGTCGTCGATTTCGGCGGCGATGGTACCGGTCCTGACGACGCCGGTCGCGTCGAGCCCCCGCTCGGCGGCCCGCTCGGCGACGTCGGAGACCGTCTCCTCGCCGTACTCCTCGTACTCCTCCATCTCGTCGTCCCCCAGCCCGACGGTCAGGATGTATGTCGCCTCCGTCTCTATCACGTACAGCGCGTGCACGTGGGCGTCGAACGCCTCCGCCAGGTCGAGTCCGTGGTCGACCGATAGCTCCGATTTCTTGCTGCCGTCGGTCGCGATGAGAATGTCGTCGTACATACGTCCAAGCACCTGTTTATCGGTATAAATAAAATAATTTCGGATTTTACACTTCACGGACATGATGTGGAGTCGGTCCCCGAAGCGAGGGGGCTGGTCCCGTTCGGGGCAGCGAATCGCCCGCCAGACGGAGCGCGTCCGGGAGGACCGGCGGACGCCACTCTTGTCCGATACCCTATCTGTTCACTTGTTCGTTTCTCTGATATAAATCGCGAAGGCGGTGAACACGAAGAGGGTTCCGGCGAGGACGGGGCGTTGCATGAACAGCGTCACGAACGCGGCCACCGCGAGCACCGCCGCGGCTATCGTCGCCGCCGTCGGGATGGGGTCGGCCATCGGTTCCAGTACGTCCGGCGGCCGTTTTATACGTTCCGCAGCGGCGGGGGGCGCTACGTCTCGCTCGAGTCGTCGCGGTGCTCCCACCACAGCCCGAACCCACCGAGGGCTGCCGCGAGCGCCCCGAACCCGACCTCGAACGCCGACCCCGATACCACGCCGAAGACCGCGTACGTGATTCCACCGACGACAAGGAACACCCTGACCAGCGTGCGGAAGTCCATGGACATCGGTAGTCTCACCCGAGATACCGCGACCGGCGGTGTAAGCGCTTCGAATCCTGCCGTTCCCACGCCGGCCAGGACTCGTCTCCCGCGCCGGCTACGGGGTGCCGCCGACGTTCGCCAGCACGTCCACGAGGGCGTGGTCCGCCGACGCCTCGAGGTCGGCCGCCCGGCGCTCGACGTCCTCGACGAACGACGGATCGTCGACGTACTCGAGGTTGTTGCGGGCGGTGAAGAGGGCGCTCCGGAGCGCCGCATCGAGGAAGTACGACCCGGTCGCGGCGTCGGCGACCACGGGGCGGTCGGCCGCACCCGTCACGGTCGTCGCCGTCTCGAGAGCCTCGAGGCAGGTCTCCGCGAGCGAGAGCGGCACGCCGACCGACCGCTTGACCGTCGACGGGTCCTCGCCCCCGGACGCGAACAGCTCGTCGACGACCTCGGCGTCCGCCTCGGCCAGGAGGAGCATCCGGGCGCGCCGGTCCTCGAGTTCCTCGCGGCACGCCGCCAGGTCGGCGTCGGGCGCCGCGTCCGCCGTCCCCAGGTGGATGCAGACCATCTCGCAGAGCGCCGTCCCGATGGCGCCGACGACCGCGCCGGCCGTGCCGCCGGCCGGGGTCACGGCCGTCGACGCGATGCCCGAGAGCAGCTCCCCGAGCGGCTGGGCCTCGTAGTCCATATCGGGCGGAGGGGACGGAGGGTAATCAGTGCTGGCGCCGGCGGCGCTACTCGGCGGCCCGGTGGTTGACGACGTCGACCTCGTAGTCCGCCTCGGCGATGCCGTCGACGATATCGGCCGCGTGTTCGGCGCCGCTGGTCTCGACGTCGAAGACGAGGTATGCCTCGCCGACATCGAGGTCGTCGACCGACCGGTCGTGACGGACGTCGTGGATGTTGGCGCCGTAGTCGGCGATGACGCCGGAGACCGTCTCCAGCTGGCCGGGCCGGTCGTCGATGCGGACGCGGATGCGCAGGTACTGCTTGCGGGCGGCCAGCGCGTAGATGAGCACCGTCCGGAGCTGCGTCATGTCGAGGTTGCCGCCGCAGAGCAGCGGCATCACCGTTTCGCCGGAGACGTCGAGGTCGTCGCTCAGGATGGCGGCGACCGAGGCGGCGCCGGAGCCCTCGACGACCTGCTTGGCCCGCTCCATCAACAGCAGTATCGCGCGGGCGATTTCGGTGTCGGTGACGGTGACGACCTCGTCGACGTGCTCCTGTATCATCCGCAGCGTCATCTCGGAGATGCCGCCGGTCGCGATGCCGTCGGCGATGGTGTTGACCTCCTCGAGCGTCACGGGAAAGCCCTTGTCGAGGCTCTCGTGGACCGTCTCGGCGCCGGTCGCCTGCACGCCGACGACCCGCGTCTCCGGCGAGAGATGTTTGATGGCGGTCGAGACGCCGCTGATGAGCCCGCCGCCGCCGATGGGGACGACCACCGTGTCGGCGTCCGGGAGGTCGTGGTACATCTCGGCGCCGAGGGTGCCCTGGCCCGCGACGATGTCGGCGTCGTCGTAGGCGTGGACGAACTCGGCGTCGGTCTCCTCGACGGCCGACTGGGCGTGGGCCATCGTCTCCTGGAAGTCCCGCCCGACGAGCTCGACCGTCGCGCCGTAGCCGCGCGTCGCGTCGATTTTGGCCTGCGGGGCGTTCTCGGGCATGAAGATGGTCGACTCCGCCCCGCAGTTCGTGGCCGCCAGCGCCACCCCCTGGGCGTGGTTCCCGGCGCTGGCGGCGACGAAGGAGTCGACGCCGCGCTCGACGGCCTGGCTGATCTTGTTGTACGCTCCCCTGGTCTTGAACGAGCCGGTCCACTGGAGGTGCTCCATCTTCAGGTACACCTCGCCGCCGACGAACTCGTCCAGCGACGAGCTCCGCTCGACGGGCGTCTCCTTGACGACGCTGTCGTCGTCGAGCCGCTCGCGGGCCCGCTCGATGTCGGCGTACGTGACGGGAAGGCCGCCGGATTCGGATGTCGTCATTCGTGGGAGCCGTCCGTGTGGCACGTGTTGACGAGGCTCATCGAAGTATCTTGTCCCGTTCGGCGTCGAAGAGCGGCTCGCCGCGCACCGTCGCGTCGTAGGTCTCGCCCTCGCAGCGTATCCGGACGGACGTGCCGGCCTCGGCGTACTCGTCCGGGAGGTACGTGTAGGCGATGGACTCGCCGATGGAGTAGCCGTAGTCGCCTGCCTGGACGTACCCCTGGGCCTCGCCGTCGACCATCACCGGCCGGCCGCTCAGCATAACGTCCGTCGAGTCGTCGAGCGTGAGCGGGACGATGCGGTTGTCGATGCCGTCCGCGCGGGCCGCCTGCAGCGCCCCCTTGCCGACGAAGTCGGTGTCCATGTCGACCGCGAACGGAAGCCCGGCCTCGTAGGGGTTGGAGTCCGTGTCGATGTCGGTGCCCCACAGCCGGAACCCCTTCTCGAGGCGCATCGACTCGAGGGCACCGCCGCCCATCGGTCGCACCCCGAGGTCCTGGCCCGCCTCCCACAGCGTCTCCCAGAGACGCCGGCCGTACTCGGTCGGCGCCCACAGCTCCCAGCCGAGTTCGCCGACGTAGGAGACCCGCAGCGCGACGACCGGCACCTCGCCGACTTACATCCGCTTGGCCCGGAAGTAGCCGAAGCCCTCGTCGGTGACGTCGGCGTCGGTGCACCGCTGGAGCAGGAGCCGGGCGTTCGGCCCCCACAGCCCGATGGTCGACCGGGCGCCCTCCTCGACGTGGACCGTCACCGTCTCGGGGGCGTGGTCCTCGAGCCAGCCGCCGTGGATGCCGGGCGAGTTGCCGCCGCCGGTCGTGACGAGGTACTCCTCGTCGCCCAGCCGGACGACCGTCACGTCCGCCAGGATGTTGCCGCCCTCGTTCAACAGCAGCGAGTACCGCACCTGTCCGACGTCGATGTCGACGTCGTTGCTGCACATCCGCTGGAGGAACTCGCCGGCGCCCGACCCCTCGACGACGATGGAGCTGAACGTCGTCATGTCGAACATCGACACCTTCTCGCGGGTGTGGAGGTGCTCGGCGCCCTCGATGGGCGAACGGTTGACGCCCTGCCAGCCGTCCTGGTCGGGGATCCGGTCCTCGTAGCGGTCGACGAGGTCGGCGTTGGACTCGTACCACTGGGCCGTCTCCCAGCCGCCGGACTGGTAGAGCTCCGCGCCGAGGGCTTTCTGCTGGCCGTAGAAGGGGCTGGTCCGCAGCCCGCGGTGGTCGTCGGGCTGCCAGCGCGGCTCGACGATCATGTACACCTGCTCGTAGCGGGTGTCGCCCCGGTCGACGAAGTAGTCCTTCTCGCCGGCGTGGGGCGCAAAGCGGCGGACGTGGATGCCGCCGGTGTCGACCGGCCCGGAGGGGAGCCGCGGGACGCCGTTCTCCATCCACTCGGCGATGATGCGGCCGTAGCCGCCCGAGTGGGTCCACCAGATGGCCAGCCCCGACCAGAGGCCGTCGACCTCGGTCGGGCCGACCGCGGGCATCCCGTCCGGCGTGAACACGAAGATGCCGTTCTCCGTGGCGGCGTACTCCGCGTCGGCGGTCGCCGGCAGGAGCTCGTCGAACGCCTGCTTTGCGGACTTGTCGCGGTGCCGGTGGGTCGGCTGCGTCCAGTGCTCCTCGGTGAAGCCGCGCACCGACGCCTGGCTGTCCTCGGTGTTCGTCCCCATCGCCTCGGGGTCGACCGACAGCGTCTCGTGGTTGTACGACCCCAGCCCGATGGCGTCGCCGTGGGTCCGGAAGTACAGCGAGTGGTCCTGGTCGCGGCCGACGGGCCGGTGGGGGCCCTCGCTCATGTACTCCTGGATGTCGCGGTTGCCGGGCACGTCGAGCCCCGACGTGTTCTCGCCGACGTTGCTGGTGGCGTCGGCCAGTTCGTCCATCGGCTCCGTGACCACGTACTGGTGCTCGACGGGCGCGATAGGGAGGTCAAGCCCCGCGAGCTGGCCCGTCTGGTAGCCCCAGTTGTTCGTCGCGATGACGCAGCGGTCGCAGTCGATGCGGCCGGCGTCGGTGACCACCGCGCCGATCTCGCCGTCGGAGACCTCCAGGTCCGTCACCTCGACGTTCCCGTAGAACGCCGCCGAACTGTTCTCCATGTACCACTGGAGGGCCGCGATGCCGTCGACGCGGCCGTCGGTCGGCGAGTAGTAGCCGCCGAGTATCTCGTCTTCGTTCACCAGCGGGAGGTGGTCGGTCGCCTCCTCGGGCGACAGCAGCTGCGGCTCCGGCAGGCCGTAGGAAGTCGCCCACTCGACGCGCCGGCGCAGGAACTCCATCCGCTTCTCGCTGCGTGCGAGCTCGATACCGCCGACCTCGTCGTAGACGCCGGCGTCCGAGAGCAGCCGGCTCGTGTAGTAGGCCGTCTTCGTCTGTATCTTCGAGGGCGACGTCTGAAACATGATACCCGGCGCGTGGACGGACGAGCCGCCAGTGACCGGCAGCGGCCCCTGGTCGACGACGACCACGTCCTCGGCGCCGAGCTCCGTCAGGTGGTACGCGACGCTACACCCGACGGCACCCGCTCCGATAACGACCGTTCCGGCCCGTGCCGGAGGTTCCGTACGTGACATTAGCTCTCGTATGGACTGACTCTGTCGTTCTCATAAATACATCGGTGCGGGGGGGTCGATCGGCGAGAAAACAGCAACATTTGACGGGTCTGGTATCCGGCGGCGACGAAACGGCGGTCGGTGACGCGCCCCGGCGGGGGCAGGCGCGAACCACAGCGTGACAGGAATGGGATACGAACGGGCGGTCGCCGGGTCAGTCGACCAGGGGCTCCTCGCGGACGGTGGCGGCGTACCGGTCGCCCTCGTAGAGGATTTCGACCTCGGTCCCCGGCTCGGCGTACTCCGGCGGCAGGTACGTGTACGCGACGCAGGCGCCGGCGGTGTAGCCGTACTCGGCGCTGTGGACGTAGCCGATGGTCTCGTCACCGTCGTGCGGCTGTGCCGCACTGCCCGAGGGACCGCGTCCCTCGCCGTCCAGCACCGGCCGGTCGTCGAGGATGGTCGCCGACTCGTCCTCGAGCGTCAGGCAGGCGACCTCGTGGCTGATGTTGTCGCCGGCGGCGGCCGCCGCGACGGCCTCCTTGCCGATGAAGTCGGTGTCGAGGTCGACGGCGAAGCCGAGACCCGCCTCGTAGGGGTTGTGCTCGGTGTGGAGGTCCTCGCCCCACAGCCGGAACCCCTTCTCGATGCGGAGCGCGTCGAGCGCGCCGTTGCCGTACGGCCGGATGTCGTACTCCTTGCCGGCCTCCATGACGTGCTCCCAGAGCTGCTCGCCGTACTCGGAGGGGGTGTACAGCTCCCAGCCGAGTTCGCCGGCGTACGACAGCCGCATCGCACGCACAGGGACGTTCTTCACGAACGTCTCCTTGCTCGTGTAGAACGGGAAGGCGTCGTCGGAGAGGTCGGCGTCGATGACCTTCGAGAGCACCTTCCGGGAGTCCGGACCGGTACAGACCATCGCCGCGAGGCTGGAGGTGACGTCGTTGACGTAGACGTCCTCGGGGGACTGCTCGCGCACCCAGGCGACGTGGTTGTTGCCGACCTCCCGGCCGGTCGTCAACAGGAGGTAGCGGTCCTCGTCGGTCCGGGTGACGGTGATGTCGGCGCGGACGCCGCCGCCCCTGTTGCACACCAGCGTGTAGGTGATGTCGCCGACGTCGAGGTCGATGTCGTTCGTACAGAGGTACTGGAGGAACTCGCCGGCGTCGCCCCCGATGACCTCGATTTTGTTGAACGAGGTCATGTCGTGGAGGCCGACCGACTCGCGGACGTGGAGCGCCTCGGCGCCCTCGATGGGCGACCAGTACTTCCCCTCCCAGCCGTTCCGGTCGGGAATGCGGTCGGCGTACCGCTCGACGAGGTCGGCGTTGGACTCGAACCACTGGGGCTCCTCCCAGCCGGCCTCGGCCCACAGCTCGGCGTCGCGCTCCCGGTGGCTGTGGTACATCGGCGTCCGGCGGATGTCCCGCTGTTTTTCGGTCCACACCCACTTGGGGTGCATCACGTTGTAGACGATGCGGTACTCCTCGGCGCCGATGTCGCGGGCGAAGTCCCACGACCCCTCGTGCTCGTCGAACCGGTTGACGTCACAGCCCGCGATGTCGATGGGGCCGTCGTCGAGCTGCGGGACGCCGTTGACCATCCACTCCGCGAGCGCCTTCCCGGCGCCGCCGGCGTGGGTGACCCAGATGGCCGCCGCGGTCCAGAGGCCGTCGTACTGCTGGACGGGGCCCATGACCGGTAATCCGTTGGGCGATTCGGCGAACATGCCGTTGTACTTGAACGCCAGCTCCGCGCCCTCGGTCGCCGGGAGGAGCTCGTCGCTGGCCTGGCGAGGGGCCTTGTGCGGCCGGTCCGGATGCGTCGGGGTGTTCATATGCCGTTCGGTGAACTCGTGGACCGACCCCTGCTCGCCCTCGGGGTCGTTGCCACCCAGCTCCTGTGGGTCCGGCACGATGGGCTCGTGGTTGTACGAGCCGATGCCGTAGGCGTCCCCGTGGGTCCGGTAGTACATCGCGTTGTCCTGGTCGCGCAGGATTGGCCGGTCGGGGCCGACGAGCAGCCGCGTCGCCTTCTCGCCGGAGACGTTCTCGTAGTTCTCGAAGAGGGGGTGGTCGGTGACGTCGACGGCGCTGTCGGCGAGCTCGTCCAGCGACTCCGTCATCGTGTACTGGTGTTCGACCGGCGTCACCGGCAGGTGGACGCCGAGCTTCTCGCCGAGCTGCCGGGCCCAGATGTTGGTCGCAACGACGACGTCGTCGCACTCGATGGTTCCGTTCTCCGTGACCACCGACTGCACCTCGCCGCCCGCCGTCTCGACGTCCTCCGTCCGGGTGTGCGGGACGAAGGTGGCGCCGTTGTCGATGGCCTCGCGGGCCAGGGCGTCGCAGGCGACGACCCCGGAGACCTGCCCGTCGGTCGGCGAGTAGTAGCCGCCGAGTATCTGGCTCTCGTCGACCAGCGGGAGGTGGTCGGTCACCTCCTCGGGCGACAGCAGCTGCGGGTCGGGGATACCCCACGCCTTCGCGTGCTCGACGCGGCGCTGCAGGAAGGCCATCCGCTCCTCGCTGCGCGCGACCTCGATGCCGCCCGTCTCGTTGTAGGCCTGCTGGCCGTCGGCACCCTCCAGTTCGGAGTAGAGCCTCCGGCTGTAGTCCGCGAACTGGCTGAGCGTCTTCGGCTCGGCGGTCTGGAACATGATGCCCGGCGCGTGCGTCGAGGAGCCGCCGGTGGTCGGCATCGGTCCCTGGTCGACGACGACCACGTCCTCGACCCCGAGTTCCGTGAGCTGGTACGCGACGTTGCAGCCGACGATACCGGCACCGACGACGACGGTGTCAGCCTGGGTCGGCACGCTGTCTGTTGGCTGCATGAATTCTCTTTAAGAGTCGCCGTGGCGCGCGGATATACCTGTCGCATGGCGGACCAACCTGCCGGGAGTTCGCTCGCGGGCCGGGGTCGCCCGCCGGCGATTTGTAACCAGACAGCTCCCCGTCAGGAAGTGGTTGCGCCGGGGCGCCGACCGGCCTCCCGATACCCGGATGTTTTCCCCTGCGGAGCGCTGGGTCCGAACATGGAGTACGAGCCAGTCACGCACGCGGCGACCGAGCGCAGCATCGGTCGTCGGCCCTCGGGGGCGTCCGTCAGCGTGACCGTCCACCGCTACGCCGGTGGCAGCGGCCCGGCCGTCTACGTCCAGGCGACACAGCACGGCATCGAACTCAACGGGCCGGCGGCGCTCCGGCGGCTCCACGGCCGGCTGACGGACGCCGCTCTCGCCGGCACCGTCGTCGTCGTGCCGGTCGCGAACCCGCTCGCGTTCGACGACCGCTCGTATATCAGTCCGGTGGCGTTCGACGCCCGGAACCCGAACCTGAACCGCGTCTGGCCGGGCGACGACGACGGGAGCTTCGTCGAGCGGCTGGCGGCCCGCCTGTGGGGGCTCGTCGACGGCGCCGACGCGGTCGTCGACCTGCACACCGGGACGCCGGACATGCTCGAGCACGTCCGAATCACCGAGGAATCGAGCGCGCGGACGCTCGCGACCGCGTTCGGGACCGACCACCTGCTCGTCGACTCGGTCGACGACGGGACGAGCGGCACGCTCCGGGCGGCCGCCGAGCGCGCCGGCGTCCCGGCGCTGACCGTCGAGCTCGCGAACAGCCGGGCCGTGAGCCGGGACGCGGTCGAGACGGGCGTCGACGGCGTCGAGAACGTTCTCCGGGAGCTGAACCTCCTCGAGACGGCCCCGACCGGGACGCCGGAGCAGACGGTGCTCCGGGACGACGCGCGGGACGTCATCACGGAGGCCTCCGGGCTGTTCGAACCCCGGGCCGACGTGTCGGTCGGAGAGCACGTCGAGGCGGGCGAGACGCTCGGGACGGTCCACTGCCCGCGGTCCTTCGAACGGCTCCAGACGGTCACCGCCCCCGAGGCGGGCGTCCCGTACTCGCTGGTCCGGGGTGGCGCCGTCGTCGAGGGCGAACGGGTCGCGGGCGTCGCAACGCGGGGCTGACCGACGGAGTCGAGCCGAGCCGGACGGGCCCCACCCGACCACCAGGTGGCCACCTCTCGCTCGCTTCCCCCGACGTGTACCCCAACCCACATCTTGTGTGAGCGCTTTTCGAATGCAACAATTTTGGCCGCGAAGACACCTCTACTTAAATGGGTTCAGTATTCCGCATCCATCGTTATGACACAACGTGTCATAGATTATCAACACCATGGAACTGCAGACCTCGTTCGACGTCCTCTCGCGTCTCATCGACGAGCACGAGTCACACGGCCGGTCGGTCCGGAACGTCGAGGCGACCGCCGACGGGGCGGACGGCGGGACCCTGCGCGTCACGATGGACGTACCGGCCCTGCCGTGTTCGGCGTCAGGCCCGGCGCTCGAGCCGGAGGCCGCAGCGCTCACCGACGAGGACGGCCTCCAGGTCGAGTTCTCGCCGCCGCCGGTCGTCCCGCCCGAGCTGGACGCGGAGGCGGCCATCAGGACGACCGAACGGACCGCCAGCGTCGAGGACGGCACGCTGCTCGTCGGCGTCGAGCTCGTCATCGACCCTGCCGGCGGCGGCGGGAACGCCGACCGGGCGGCGGACGCCGACGAGATAGCGCGCGACGATGGGCCGGCGAAGCGGCCGGCGGTGGCCCACCCGGAGCCCGACGGTCCCGAGGCCGTCCGCGACGATTCGGTCCCGCCGTACGAGGACGTCGACTACCTCCGGGCGCTCTACGACTCCTGTGAGACCTTCTCGGAGATGCGCGACGAGATATCGATGGACGTCTCCGCGGAGACGGTGCGGCGGTACATGATAGACGCCGACGTCCACGACCCGACCGCCTACGAGACCGTCGGGGGCGAGGAGCACGAGACGGAGACGGCGACCGACGCCGGGGGCCAGGACGCCGCGGCCGAGGCGCCGGAGAACGACGACCCGCTGGACCGGATTCCCGACGAACAGCTCGTCGCCGACGGCCTCGGACTGCCCGACGACGTCGAGATTCCGGACCTCGTGGACGCGGTCGTCGAGTCGACGACGGTCCGCGGGGTCGAACGGCGGCTCGGGCTCGAGCAGGAGCGCGTCCGCAGCCTGCTGCGGCAGCTCAACCTGCTCGACCTCGTGTTGGGCCGCATCTCCGACCACCCCGGCCGGGAGGTCACCCGCGAGGAGGCCGTCTCCCGCGTCCGGCAGTGTTCGACGGTCGCCGATTCGACCGACCGCAGGTGACCACCGCGGCCGTTAGTTAAACACCTTGGCTGGGGAACCCACAGACCGAAGTGGCTGAGCCACCTACGGAGGACAACGATGTCACTGAAAAGCCGAGCCACCGGACGGCAGGCGGGGGTCGAGGCGCTTCTCACCGACGCCCGGTTCGAGCTGATGCCGTTCGAGAGCTTCGACGAGGAAATCGAGCACCTGCCGGAGGACGCGACCATCGCGGTCACGACGTCGCCGCAGCTCGGAATCGAGACGACCGTCGAGCGGACCGAGCAGGCCGCCGAGCTCGGGTACGATATTTCGCCGCACATCGCCGCCCGCTACGTCGAGGACCGCGAACAGCTGGACGACATCGCACGGCGGCTCACGGACGCTGGCGTCACCGACATCTTCGTGCCGGGCGGCGACCGCGAGGAGCCCGCCGGGGAGTTCGAGTCCGCCCACGACCTCCTGGTGGCGCTCGACGAGCTGGGCCACTCCTTCGAGGAGGTCGGCATCACGGGCTATCCGGAGGGCCACGACTTCCTCGACGACGAGACGCTGGCCGAGGCGATGGAACGAAAGGAGCCGTACGCGACCTACATCGTCACCCAGCTCTGCTACGACCCCGACGCGGTCATCGGGTGGATAGAGGACCTCCGCGAGGACGGCTTCGACCTTCCCGTCGAGGTCGGCATCCCCGGCGTCATGAACTACCAGCGGCTGCTGCAGATATCACAGAAGGTCGGCGTCGGCGACTCCATCAAGTTCCTCCGGAAGACGACCGGCGTCCTGGGGTTCGTCAAGCAGCTCGTCGGGTCCCGGGGCATCTACAAACCCGACGACCTCATCGACGGACTCGCGCCGTACGTCGGCGACGACCACTACGACATCCGCGGCGTCCACATCTACACGTTCAACCAGACGCCCGACACCGAGGAGTGGCGACACGGCCGGCTCGAGTGAACGACCGCTCCCGGCTGTAGCCGCGAGCAGCGACCGGGCGACCCGTCAGGACTCCGACTGCTCGCCCGTGAACGGGTACATGACGGTGGAGCGATGGACGACCGTCGACAGCCTGAGGATGTACGCCGTCAGGAAGGCGAAGGGAGCGAACCCGAGCGTCACCAGCAGCGGAACGAGGACCGGAAGCACGGGGTCGAGGGCGAACGTGTCCGGTGGAGCGGTGTACACCAGCATCAGCGCCACCAGCACGACCTGTATCGGTGACCCAGCGTAGAGCAGCAGCCGCGTCAGCGCCGAGAGCTCCGACTGGATGAAGACGCTTTTGAAGTACCGCCTGGCGATGTCGACCTGCTCGACGTGCTGCTCGAGCCGCGAGAGGGCGTCGACCACCTCCGCCGGGAGGTCCTCTCCGTGGTCGGTCCGCAGCCGGTAGGCGTCGTAGAAGAACAGCGAGTAGTTGGCGTTCAGCGTCGCGAACAGGGCGTTCCGGACGCTCCCCTCGCGGCCATCGAGGAGGTCGATGACGTGGCCGGCGTGGGCGTCGAGCTCCGTGACGGTCCCCTCGACCTCCGCCTGCAGCTCCCCGTCCGCGTCGCCCCAGTCGGCCGCCCGGAGCCGTTCGCTGTCGCGCTCGATACTGCGGAACAGCAGCAGCACGAACCCCTTCGGCGTGACCGGCAGCACGTTCTGGCGCGTGACCTCCCCGACCGCCCGTCGGTAGCCGATTATCTCCTCGAGCTGTTCGCGTATCTCCCCCGGCGACTGCAGGTGCCTCGCGAGGATGAACTGGCTGATCGAGACGACGATGGTGATGAGCGTGAAGTTCCCCCCGATGAGCGCGAAGATGATGAACAGGACGGGCGTCCGCTCGGTGAGCGGCGCCAGGCCGGCGAGGACGACGCCCCAGAAGAGCACGCCGGCCAGCGCGAGCAGTCCGGCGCTGACCACGAGCCGGTTGCCGCTCAGGAGCAGCCACGCGGTCGGGCGGCGGTCGAGGAGCCACGAGTCGGCGAGCGGGCCGACGTCCTGTCCGTCCTCCGGCATCGTGAACCCAGTCTGAACGCAGACGGAAAACGGTTGATACGAATCGGTGCAACGATTCACCGGTCATCGCCGGTGGCGGGTCGGCGATGCCCGACAAAGGACTCCAGCAATCGTACGAGGCCGTCACCGCGCCGTGGGTCGCTCCCACGTTCCGGGAATCGGGAGCCAGCGTATGTCGCTCCGGTGCATAGCACGAACTGATGTATGGGGTGCTACTTCCGGTCGACGACGACGAGAACCGTGCGCGAAACCAGGCGGCGTACGTGGCGGGTCTCGGCGCCGGGGAGGACATCGAGGCGGCCGTCCTCCGCGTCGTTCCGCCAACCAGGCGGGGCGAGGCGTCCGACGAGACCTTCGCCGACGCCGACGCGGCCGTCGCGGCTGTCGAACACCTCGCCGCCAGCGGCATCGAGGCCGACCGCAGGACGGAGCGCGGCGGCGTCGCCGAGCAGGTCGTCCGGACCGCGTCGGAGCTCGACAGCCACGAAATCGTGATGGGTGGACGGAAGCGGTCCGGCGTCCAGACGGTCATCCTCGGGAGTACCACCCAGGACGTCGTGCTCTCGGCCGACCGCCCCGTGACGCTCACCGGCTAGTCCCGGTGGCTCGTCGGGGGCTCCGTCCGGGTGGGTCGTCCGACCGGGACGGGCCGGCCGCGCCGGAGCCGGCGGCGCCAGGGGGTCGTCGGCAACGACGGGCAGCAGCGTTATTAATTTCAGGCGCAAAACGGTCGGACGATGGAGGCAGCCGCCCTGACCCTCAGTGGCGAGAACGCGGAGCGCTTCGCCGAGCGGTTCGTCGGGTCGAAGGCGAACGAGAGCCGCACCTCGCTCAACCGGCGGGGCGTCCGCAACATCCACCGGTACGAGGGCGAGGGGTTCACGCACGTCTCCTACGAGCGGGCCGCCGCCCACGAGGACTCCTGGCTGGTGATCTCGGTGCTCGCAGAGCGGGTCGACGACCGGACGACCACCGTCGTGGTGAAGGTCGGCGGCGGCGGCGAGGGGCCGTTCAAACTCGAGGAGCTGACGGCCCGGCGGTTCCTCCGCGACGAGGAGGAGTTCGGTGAGTCCGGCCGGTTCGTCGACGTCCTCGAGGAGATCACCGACGTCTGTGCGTCGCTGGACCTGGACGTCGAGGTCACGTGGGACAGCAGTCTCGAGTCGAGTACGCTCCGGGCGCTCGAGGAGAAGATACTCCACGCCTGACGCGAGCCGGGAGGCCGCTTCTGTGGTCCTACCGGTCGCCGGTCGTTCCGCGGCCGCGGCTCCCCCGCCGGCGACACGGAGTCACGACTGTCCGATTCCGCCGAACGGCGGCGGCCGGATACCGATTTCGTGCTCGTGGTCGGGGGTCGCGTCTACGTCCTCTCGAAAGCAACCGCAGGAATGCACGACGTTGACGAGGCGAGGGCGGCGCCCGTCGGGCTCGGGTCGCTGCTGCTCCGGGTCGTCCGACGCTGGACCACGAGGGTCGCCGACGACCGTGGATTCAGTCGCTCGACTCGACTTCCTTCTTGGCGTTCAGCTTGGCCTGCTCGCGGGCGCTCGGGTTGACCGACTCCTTGAACGGCACCTTCGCGGCGGTGGCGAACACCGGCTCGCCGGACTCCTCGGCGTACTCGTCGGGCAGGTGGACCCGGAACTCGAGGTCGAGCTCCTCGTCGTACACCGAGTCGTCCAGCGGGGCGTCCGTCTCCGCCTCGATCATCTCGGCGGGCACGAAGCCCATCCCGATGTTGGTCTCGAGGTCGGGGTTCCACCACGGCGACGTCATGTAGCCGACCTCCTCG
>PXQM01000196.1 GCA_003021325.1 Halobacteriales archaeon QH_10_70_21 | reverse complement strand
GCGACCTGCAGGTCGTCGCCGACGATGACGAGCGGCCAGAGGTACTGGTTCCAGGCGTAGACGAAGACGATGACCGAGACGCCGACGAGGATGCCCCTCGACATCGGTATCAGGACGCGCCACAGGAACTCGAGCGGTCCGACGCCGTCGAGTTTGGCGTTCTCGACCAGCGACGGCGGGATGGAGAGGAAGTGCTGCCGCAGGATGAAGACGGTGGTCGCGCTCGCGAGGTACGGGACCGTGATTGCGAGCAGCGTGTTCTGCCAGCCGAGGCCGTCGACCAGCCGGTACAGCGGGACGAACCGGACCGGGACCGGCAACAGCAGCGTAAAGAGGATGAACAGGAAGACGAGGTCCTTGTACGGGACGCGGTAGTAGACGATGGCCAGCACCGCCAGAAGCGAGACGACCAGCTTCCCGACGACGATGACGCTCGCCATCACGAGCGTGTTGAGCATGTACCGGTAGAACTCGAGTTCGACCAGCGCCCGGTAGTAGTTCCCGTAGGTGTTGCCGCCGGGGACGAGGTCGGCGAGCCCGGTGATGATGCCGGACTGCTTGGTGCTGACGACGGCGGCAACCAGCACCGGAAACAGCAACAGCAGCACCAGGAAGCCGAGCAGCGCGTGGACCGCGATGCCGTCCTCCCGGAGCCGGTCGAGCCGGTCGACCGCGGCCCGCTCGCCCGCCAGGTACTCCGTGACGCGGGTCGGGACATCGACGATGGTCTCCAGTAGCGTCATCTCATCCTCCGTAGTAGGCGTACTCCTCGGTCACCCGGAACTGTACGTACATCAGCGCGCCGACGACCAGGAACAGGACGACCGACTTCGCCGAGGCCGTCCCGAACTCGAAGTTCTGGAGCGCGTCCCGGTAGAGGTCGAAGATGAGGATGTTGGTCGCGCCCGCGGGGCCGCCGTCGGTCATGACGTCGATGAACGCGAACGTGCCGAAGAACGCGTAGATGGTGTTCATGATGGCGAGGAACGCGAGCGTCGGCGACATGATGGGGACGTACACCCGCAGCAGGCGCTGCAGCCGGCCGACGCCGTCGAGCCGTGCCGTCTCGGTCAGCGACCCGGGGATGTTGTTCATCGAGGCGCTCATGAAGATGACGTTGTAGCCGACCTGTTTCCAGATGGCGACGAGCGTGATGACGACGAACGCCTGCGAGCCGCTGCTGAACCAGTCGACGTCGACCCCGAGCGCCTCGATCGGCCGCGTGAGAACTCCGAGTTCGGGGTGGAGCATGAAGAAGAAGACGAAGCCGGCCACGGCGGGCGGCAGCGCGTACGGCCAGATGGCCGACACGAGGTAGAACCCCTTGCCGACCTCGACCTCGTGGATGAGGAAGCTGACCAGAAGCGAGAACGTCATGACGCCGACGACGACCGCGGCGGCGAACAGCACCGTCAGCAGGACGCTCCGGTGGTACGCCGAGGAGGTCACGAGCGTGCGGTAGTTCTCGAGGCCGACGAAGACGGCGTCTCCGCTCCCGAATCCCACCTCGAAGAGACTCAGTTCGAAGGCCCGCACGGCGGGCACGTAGAGGAACACGACCGAGACGAGAACCGTCGGTAACAGCAGGGCGGCGGCCTCCAGCCGGCTCTCGAAGACTTCCCGCGTCGCCATGTCTACGCCAGTTCGTCCTCGACGTCGGATTTCATCCTCGAGAGCCCGTCCTCGACGCTCGTATCGCCGTTGAATATCTCGACGGACGTGTCCTGGAGTATCTGCTGGGACTGGCGGGCCGGCTCGACGAGCATCCGTTTGGTCGCCGGGTCCGACGGCGACTCCCGGAGCTGGTCGAGCGCCGTCCGGAACATCGGGTTCTCGTCAAACCACCCGTCGGACGACAGTTCGTCGACCGCCGTCTGCCGGATGGGGTAGTAGCCGGTGCCCTTGTGCCACCGTTTCTGTGACTCCGGCGAGGCCATGAACTCGAGGAAGGAGCCGATGTCCTCGCGGCGGTCGTCGGGCAGTCCCGAGGGGACGAAGAACGACGCCCCGCCGATGACCGGGCCGACGCGCTCCTCGCCGACGGTCGGGTAGAAGGCGTTGTCGACCTCGAAGCCGTTCTCCTCGGCGCCCGACCGGGCGCCGCTGACGAACGCCGTCGACGTCAGGAGCATCGCCGCCTCCTGCTGGAGGAACGCCGACGTCGCCTGCCCCCACGCCTCGATACCGGGGTTGATGAAGAGGTCGTCCTCGGCCATCCCGCGCCACCACTCGTAGAGGCCGCGGGCGGTCTCGTTGTCGGTCAGAAGCGTCGACGGGTCGCCGCCGTGGCCGTTCTCGGCGTCGAACAGAAGCTGGCCGGCCGTGGAGTACCAGTGCTCGATGAACCAGACGTGGTTCGGCCACGTGATGCCGGCGTCGACGACGCCCTCCTCGACGAGGGTCTCGGAGGCCGAGCGGACCTCCGCGAGCGTCGCCGGCGGGCTGTCGGGGTCCAGCCCCGCCGCCTCGAAGGCCGACCGGTTGTAGTACATGATGGCGTTGGAGTTGTTGAACGGCAGCGACTGCAGGGTGCCGTCGATTGTGAAGAAGCTGGTGACGTTCGGCAGGAAGTCGTCGGCCGGGAACTCCCCGGACAGCAGTTCTTCGACGGGTTCGACGCGGCCGGTGTCGAGCACCTGCTGTGCGAAGAGGCTGTCTATCTGGGCGAAGTCCGGTACCTCGCCGGATTCGAGTGCCCCCAGGACGTTCGTCAGGACGCTCTCGTAGGAGTCCTGGAACTCCATGTTGATGCTGATGCCGGTCTCATCCTCGAACTGGTCGCCGAGCGAGTTCAGCGTCTCGCCGTTACCACCCCCCATCGCGTGCCACAGCGTCAGTTCCTCGTTGACCGGTTCGACCGAGTTGCTGGACCCACCCAGCTGGCCGAGACAGCCGGCCGTCCCCGCAGCGAGGGCGAGGCCCGAGGCACCCACTACCGACCGTCTCGACGACGTCACGGATCGCTCCCTGTCGGACATACAGGCGGAGGTAGCCGAGACCGTACTAAGCGTATTATAATTCCGATATTTCGTCGAACAGTGGGCAACGTAGTGGCAGATACGCGTCCGTTCTCGAGGGTCCGATACCGGCCGGTCCGTACCGGTATTGACCGGTACGGACCGTTCGGACGGGGAAGTCGGCGTCGGGTCGACGACCCGGTCAGACGGGGAAGTCGGCGTCGGGGTCGACGACCCGGTCGACGTCGGTCGGCATCTCCCAGTCGGTCGCCAGCTCGAGCAGCTGGACCAGCATCCGGCCGGTCGCCCCCCAGACCGTGTAGCCGTCGACGTGGAAGAAGTGGATGCGTATCTCGCCGTAGTGGGGGTGGTCGCGGTGCTCGGACTCGTAGTTGTCGAGATCGGTCAGCGCCGACAGCGGCAGGACGGCGATCTCGGCGACCTCGCGCTCGTCGGGGGTGTACTCGCGGTCGGGGACGCGGGCGACGAACGGCCGGACCGCGTAGTTGGTGATGGTGCGGATGTCGTCGAGCCGGCCGACGACCTCGGCCTCGCTCGGCCGGAGACCGATCTCCTCGCGCGCCTCGCGCTTGGCGGTGGCCTGGAGGTCGTCGTCGCTGGGCTCGCGGCCGCCACCGGGGAAGCTCATCTGGCCCGGGTGTTCGCCGAGGTGGTCGGCCCGCTTGGTGAAAAGCAGGTCCTCGCCGTCGGAGCGAGTGACGACGGGCGCGAGTACGGCCGCCTCGCGCTCCTCGTCGGTGACCTCGACGGGGTCGTGACCGGCCACCCGCTCCCAGTCCATACCCCCCGTTGGCACCGGCCGGTCTTAGTTCGTCTCATCGCGGGCGTCGTCGAGGCGGTCCCGCAGTCCCGCCAGGTCGATCGGCGCCCACGACTCGAGGTCGTAGCTCACGTCCAGCAGTTCGGCGGCGCGGTCGGCGTCGCCGTCGGCGACGGCGCGGGCCGCCGCCGCGCGGAGGCGCTCCTCCGCCGCGCGGCCGACCCGTTCGCGGTCGACCGACCGCTCCTCGACGTCGAGGATGTGCGGGAGGTCCTCGGCGCCCTCGGGCAGCGTCGGGAACGCCGCCGGCCCGGGTGCCAGCAGCTCCTTCCCCGCCCCGCCGGTAGGCGAGCTCCGAGAGGGCGGTCTCCAGTTCCGACCACCGGAGCGCGCCGAAGAGGTCGACGACCCCCGCCAGCTCGTCGGTCGTGAACACACCTGCCCTTCCGGGCGGGGGCGTCGTCAACGTTCCGACCGCCGGGCGCCGCGGCGATTCCCCGGTGTTTTTCCACGCGCCGTGCGAGCCGACGCCCATGCGAATCGCGGTCGTCATCGAGGACCCGCCGCCGTACGCCGAGCGGGACGGCGCGGTCCGGCTGCGGCGGTTCGCCCGGGAGTTCGCCGACCGCGACCACGACGTCACCGTCTACTGCACCGGCTGGTGGGACGACCGCACGCGGCGCATCAGGCGGGAGGGGGTCGTCTACGAGGCGGTGACGGTGGCGCCGGCGACGACCTCGTTTCTCGCCCGCGTGCCGGCGCTGCTCGCCCGCGACCGGCCGGACGCAGTCGTCGTCTCGCCGTCGCCGCCCGGGGCGGCCGTCGCCGCCAGCGTCGGCGGCGCGCTCGCCCGCGCACCCGTCCTCTGTGACTGGTTCGGCGACGAGCCGGCGCCGGCTCTCCGGCGCCGCTGGACGGCCGCCGTCCGCGCGCCGACGCGGATCGTCACCCCCTCGGAGCTCCAGCGGACCCGCGCCCGCGAACTCGGCGTGGGGGAGTCAGGGACGGCGGTCGTCCCCCAGAGCGTCGATTTCCCGCTCGTGGAGTCGACGCCGCCGCGGGACCCGGACCGGGACGGCCCCGAGGCCGTCTACGCCCGCCGGCTGGACGCCGACTCGAACCTCGAGAGCTACCTCCTCGCGCTCGCGGAGCTCCGCGGCCGCGAGGACTGGACCGCGACGGTGGTCGGCGACGGGCCGGAGCGGGCCGACTACGAGACGCAGGCCGCCGAGCTGGGCATCGCAGACCGCGTCGCCTTCGTCGGCGACGTCGACCGCGAGACGCGGGTGGCGACCTACCGGGCCGCCGACGCCTTCGTCCAGACGGCGACCCGCGAGCTCTTCGCCGAGGAGCTGCTGTGGGCGCTCTCGGCCGGCTGCGTCGGCGTCGTCGAGTACCAGGCCGACTCCAGCGCCCACGAACTGCTCGTCGGCCACGACCGCGGCATCCGGGTCACGGAGTCGGAGACGCTCGACGAGGCCATCGAGGAGGCGTGGACGATGCCCCACCGGGACCGCTCGGAGCCGATGCGGCGTTACGACCACGCGGCCGTCGCCGGCGACTACATCGAGCTGTTCCGGGAGTGCGGCGCGGCGGCCCGGTAATCACGCCGCGGACGTGCCTCCGTGGGTCGCGTCCTGTCTCCGAGTACTCGCCACCGGGATTTCGGACCCGCAGCGAACCGGACGTTCGTGGCCCCGGCAGTATCAGAATGCGAGCCGCTCGACCAGCCGGGCCAGCGGGCTCGGGCGGTTGCCCTCGTGCGGGTGGACGACGACGGTGCCGCCGTCCACCGCCTCGACGATGGCCGGGTCGTCGTGGGCGACGACGACCAGGGAGGCGTCGGCGACGGCGTCGGCGACCGCCTCGGGGTCGCGGTCCGACAGGACCGTCGACTCGACCGGGACCGAGAACAGCCCCGTCAGGTCGTCGTGGTAGCCGTCGACGCCGTCGGCCTCGGCGTCGGCCTCGAGCGCCTGGACGAGTTCGACCCGGCCGCCGGTCGCCGCCGCGACGGCGTCGGCGACGCGCGTCTTCAGCGGGTCGAAGGGCCCCTGGTCGGCGACCAGCGCGACGGTGCCGCCCGCGACGGCCCTGTCGGCGTCGACCACGAGCAGGTCGCAGGGTTCGTGGCGGGCGATCCAGTCGACGTCGTTCCGCGCGAGCCGCGAACCGAGGCCGACCGGGCCGCCGCCCACGACCAGCAGGTCCGCGCTGTCGTGGCGGGCGAAGTTCACCACCGCGTGGGCGGTGTCGTGGCTGACGATTTCGCCGTACTCGAGGTCGACGTCGAGCGCCGGCGCCAGGTCGGCCATCCGTCGCTCGAAGGCGGTGTCGCCCTGCGACTCCCGTTCGCGGGCCGACGCGAGCGGGAGCTGGTCCGGCACCTCGTCGAACCGGACGACGGTCAACGAGCCCGCCCGTTCGGCGGCGACGGCGGCGCCGACGTCGACCAGGGCGCGCTCCTCGTCGACGCCTGTCTCGTCCGTAACCGCGACCAGCACGGTCTCGTCCTCGTCATCCTCGAAGGCCGCCTTCGTCCGCTCGATGGCCCGCCGGCCGACGCGGCGCCGGAGTTCGCCGCGGGCGACGCCCTCGCGGTCGGTGCGTCGCCGGGCGTAGCCGAGGTACCAGAGCAGGCCGACGGCGACGATGCAGACGGCGCCGACCAGCGGAACGAACCCGATCTGCGTCAGCAGGACCAGCCCGCCGACGACGCCGACCGCCTGCGTCCACGGGTAGAACGGGTCCTGGAAGTCGGGGTCGTACCCCTCGACGTCGCTCTCCCGGAACGCCACGAGCGAGAGGTTGACCATGACGAAGACGACTATCTTGAACGCGCTGCCGAGTTTCGCGATGCGCTCTATCGGGACCTGCAGGATGAGCACAAGCATGATGGCGCCGGTCAGGAGGATGGCGACGGTGGGGGTGTCGAACCGGTCGCTGACGTGCTCGAAGGCGTCCGGCGCCAGGTCGTCCCGGCTCATCGCGAAGGGGTACCGCGACGAGGAGAGCAGGCCGGCGTTGGCGGTGCTGATGAGGGCGAGGACCGCCGCCAGGACGACGGCGACCACTCCGGCCCGGGGAAGCGTCGTCGCCGCGACGTCCGCGACGGGGGTCTTCGACCCTCGCAGACCGTCGGCCGGGGCGGCCCCGACGATGACGACGACGACGAGGACGTACAGGAGCGTCGTGAACGCGAGCGAGCCGAGCATCCCGAGCGGGATGACCCGGCCGGGGTCCTCGACCTCCTCCGCGACGCTTGCGACCTTCGTCACGCCGGCGTAGGAGACGTAGATGAAGCCGGTTGCGGCGAGGATGCCCTCGGGACCATCACCGAGGAAGCCGGCGAAGTTGGTCGCGACGACGTCGCCGCCGCCACCCCCGACGAACCACGCCATCGCGGCGAGCATCACCGCGACGATGCCGACCTGCATCCGGCCGGTCTGCTTGACGCCGGCCACGTTGACGACTATCAGGACGACGGCCGCGCCGACCGCCACCAGGTCCGGACGGACGGCGAACAGCAGGACGATGTACGGCGCCCCGCCGACCAGCGCGAGCGCGCTCTTGAACGTCAGCGAGAACCAGGTCCCGATGCCGGCGATGGTGCCGAGCAGCGGCCCCATCCCGCGCTCGATGTAGATGTAGGTGCCGCCGGCCTCGGGCATGGCGGTCGCCATCTCGGACTTGCTCAGCGCGGCCGGCAGCACCAGGAGGCCGGCGAGCAGGTACGCCAGGACGACCGCCGGCCCGGCCATCTTCATCGCGAGCGCCGGCAGGATGAAGATGCCGCTGCCGACCATCGCGCCGACGCTTATCGCCATCACGGACAGGAGGCCGAGGTCGCGCTCGAGTTCCTTGGTCATGTGGCGCGGCGCATCGAGCGGTGTTCAGGCGGCGGTCGGTTCCAGCGTCGATTCGACCGCGTCGTAGGGGACCGGCCCGAGGTCCGGCACGTCGCGGTCGAGCCCTGGGCGACGAGCAGGCCGGCCCGGTCCCGTTCGGTGGCGACGACGGCGCTGTCGTCGCTCACGAGCCGGACCTCCCGGTCCGGGGCGAGCCACGCGGCCAGTCCCGTGGCTAGTCGGCCGCCGAACACCGCCACTGACGTCCGGTCTACGTGCGTGTCATCGGTCATCGTGTACTCGTGGCTGTCGAGCCGCGCGGGACGACCCGGCAGGGCCGACCGACCCCGCACCTACCGCGATAATCGTGCTCGATACGTGATAAAGAATGCGGTTCTACGAACGTTTCCGGATTATTCGAGGGCTTATTTCCGTTTCCAGGCACTACCCGCGGGATTCGGTGGCGAACCGCTCGTAGGGGTTCTCGTACTCGTTTCGGATGAGGTCCTCGTCCTCTACCTCGATGCCGAGGGCGTCGAGGTCCCGGCCGATGCGGCTGAGGTCGTCCCCGTCGGCCCCGACGACCTCCACGTGGAGGTTCCCGCTTCCCGTCATCACCTCCCGGACCGCGACGACGCCGTCGACGTCCAGGGCCGCCCGCGCCAGCTCCTCGCGCTCGGGGATGGGCGCCGTCCCGATGATGAGCGTCCGGAGCTGGTAGCCGGCCCGCTCGTAGTCCACGTCGGGGTGGTAGCCACGGAGGACGCCGGCCTCCTCGAGGCCCTGGATGCGCTTGCGGACCGTGCTCGGCGAGACGCCGCACTCGTCGGCGATGTCGCTGGCCGACGTGTGTCTGGCGTCCCGCTGGAGTTCGTAGATGATGCGCTCGTCCAGTTCGTCGATATCCGCGGTTTCCATGTCACCCGTCACCGGCACGACCGACATAAATCCGCGGGCGAGAGCTCGTACTGCCGGACGTACGTTCCCGCGTATCCGCACCGCCACGGGTCCGAAACCCCGAGCGAGGGGGGCTGTAGACCGGAGCGCGATTCAGGTAGGTACGTCCGACGGTATCAGAGGAGTCCGCCCAGGGTCGCCGACGACAGCGCGAACGACAGCGCCTGGCCCCCGAGGACCATCGCGAGGCCGGCGGGGCCGAGCCAGCGGACCCGCTTGCGGAGCATCGTCTCGGCCGCGTCGGCGTCGCCGCGGACCAGGACGGCCTCGCCGGCCGCGCCGTCGGTCCCCAGCAGGTCGTCCGGCACCTCGTCCACGACGAGCACCCCCGGCACCTCGCCCTGCCGCAGCGTCCCGACGACGGTCACCGGCTCCTCGGCCGGCACGAACGTCTCGAGGAACCGGAGCGGCTGCTCGCGGTCGCCGGTCTCCGCGCCGGCCAGCACCGGCAGGAAGGCCCAGACCATCGCGACGAGGAACGCCGCCCACCCCGTCCGGCCGTCGACGCCCGTCTGCCGGGCCAGCTGGTCGACGACGGAGGGCTGGTACCACGTGACACCGACCGCGACGGCGACCGAGAGGGCGAGGAATCCGAGGAACTCGAACAGTCCCATGGGCGCGTCCTGCCGCCGTATCACAAAAAGGGCTCGGCCCGTTTCGGCCCACCGGGCCGCCGGAGACGAATCCCGAGTGATTTAATATGTACGTTGGAACGTATGTCACAGTATGGACTGGAGAGAAGCAGAACGGGAGTACACGGACGAGGTAATCGGGGAGACGACCATCCCGGAGCTGTTGTTCGACTCCGTCGAGCGGAACGCGGGTCGGGACGCCCAGATGTACAAGGGGGGCATCTACGACCGGTCGCTGACCCCGGAGATGGTACCGGAGCCGCCCGCCGGCGAGTACGGCGCCATCACCTACGAGGAGATGGGAGACGTCGTCCGGACCCTCGCGACGGGGTTCCGGGAGCTCGGCGTCGGGCCGGACGACCGGGTCGGCATCTACGCGGACACCCGGATGGAGTGGTCCCACGCCGACTTCGCCGTCCAGGCCGCGGAGGGCGTCGTGACGACCGTCTACACCGAGTCGTCGGCGCCGCAGGTCGAGTACCTGCTCGACGACAACGACGCGATGGGCTGCGTCGTGGAGAACGAGGCGCTCCTCGAGACGCTGCTCGAGGTCGAGGACGAGCTGGACCTGGAGTTCATCGTCGTCATCGACGCGGTCGACGGCTACGACGACCGCGAGGACATCCACAGCCTGGCTGCGGTCCACGACCTCGGCGCCGAGCACTACGACGAGGCGGCGTTCGAGTCGTGGCTGGAGAACCGCGAGTGGACGGAGCTGTGCTCGCTGGTGTACACCTCCGGGACGACGGGCGACCCGAAGGGCGTCGAGCTGACGCACGAGAACTGGCGGACCTGCTTCAACCAGCTGCGGAAGCGCATCGGGCCGCGCCCCGACAAGGGCGAGGACGTCCCGGCGATGGAGGCCGGGATGACGGCCCTGTCGTTCCTGCCGCTGGCCCACGCCTTCGAGCGCATCAACCACTTCCACGAGCTCGGTATCGGGATGACGGTCGCCTACGCCGAGAGCGCCGACACCGTCGGCGACGACATCAAGCAGGTCGGCCCGGAGGCCGCCGCGTCGGTACCGCGCGTCTACGAGCGCATCTACAACCAGATGCGCGAGCAGGCCTCCGAGTCGCCCATCGAGAAGCGCATCTTCGAGTGGGCCGTCAGCACCGCCCAGACCTACGACGACGCCGACGACCCGGGGTTCGTGCTCGAGACGAAGCTGTCCATCGCGGACTCGCTGGTGTTCTCCCAGGTCCGGGAGGCGCTGGGCGGCAACATCGAGCTGTTCGTCTCGGGCGGCGGCTCGCTGTCGGCCGACCTCGCGAAGCTGTACCGCGCGATGGGGCTCACCATCCTCGAGGGGTACGGGCTGACCGAGACGGCGCCGGCGCTGACGACGAACCCGCCGGAGGACATCCGCATCGGCACGATGGGCACCGCGCTCTGCGACGTCGACCTGGCGCTGGACCCCCACGTCGTCAGCGAGGAGACGAAGGCGGCCGAGCCGGGCGAGGTGGGCGAACTGCTGGCGAAGGGTCCGAACGTCTTCGAGCGCTACTGGAACAAGCCCGACCAGACCGAGGCCGCCGTCACGAAGGACGGCTACTTCCGGACCGGCGACATCGTCGCCCGCGACGAGGACGGCTACGTCACCTTCGTCGACCGCCGGAAGAACCTCATCGTTCTCGACACGGGCAAGAACGTCGCGCCGGAGCCCATCGAGGACGAGTTCGCCACCTCCGCCCGCGTCGACCAGATAACGGTCATCGGCGACGACGAGAAGTTCATCGGCGCAATCATCTCGCCGAACACGGAGCAGCTCCGCGAGTGGGCCG
>PXQM01000195.1 GCA_003021325.1 Halobacteriales archaeon QH_10_70_21 | reverse complement strand
GTCGTTCGCGGCGAGGTAGGCGGCGACGACGTCACCGCAGGAGATGGTGTCCAGCCCGTACTGGTCGCAGAGCTCGTTGGACTGCATCACGTCGACGACGTCGTCGACGCCGGCGTTCGAGCCGAACGACATCATCGTCTCGTACTCGGGGCCCTCGGTCTCCAGCCCCGATTCCCCGTCGCGGGTCGGCAGCTTGCACGCGAAGGCACACTGCGAGCAGGTCCCGCGCTTGTACTTCTTCTCCTCGACGCGGTCGCCGCTGATGCCCTCGACGCCCTCGAACTGGAGCTCCCGGAAGTACCGCGTCGGCAGCGCCCCGACCTCATTGGCGAACTCGGTGACGCTCGTCGTCCCCTGCCGCTTCATGATGTGGTCGCTGGTGGCGGCGTCGCGGTGGACCTCTGCGGCGACCTCGGGCACCTCGACGTCCGGCGTCGCCTCGCCGTCGAACGTGATGGCCTTCAGACCCTTCGCGCCCATGACGGCGCCGAGGCCGCCGCGGCCGAAGGCGCGGGACTCGGTCGTCATCACCGCGGCGAACCGGACCTCGTTTTCGCCCGCCGGGCCGACGCAGGCGACGTGCTCCGCCGAGAGGTCGTGTTCGGCGTCCATCCGCTCGGAGACCGCCTCGACGGTCGCACCGGCGAGGCCGGGCACCGGCTCGAACGTCACGCCGTTGTCGCGGACGTGGACCGCGACGAGTTCGTCGCTCGCACCCGTCACCTCGACGGCCGCGTACCCCGTTCCGGTGAACGGCCGCGACATGAAACCGCCGGCGTTCGACGACAGCAGGCCATCGGTCAGCGGCGACAGCCCGGTCAGCGACATCCGACCGGTGTAGCTCATCTGCGAGGCCTGCAGCGGGCCGGTCGCGAAGGTCAGCCGGTTGTCCGGGCCGAGCGGGTCGGCGTCGAACGGAATCCGGTCGTGGGCGAGCTTCGTCCCGACGCCGCGGCCGCCGATGAACGACGACAGCCCCCCGTCGATGCCCTCCTCGCGGCATTCCCGGGCGCCGAGGTCGACCGAGAGAAGCGGTCCGGTAGCGTGGCGCATACCCGCCACCAGGGGCGACGGCGACAAAAGCCCTCGCCCGGTCGGCGTCGGGGCGGCCGCGACTACCCGTCGCCGACGACCGTGCGCCGGCCGGTCTCGGCGGCCTCGTAGATGGCCGCCAGGGTCCGCATGTCGACCAGGCCGTGCTCGCCGTCGGGGAAGTCCCCGGAGCCCGTCAGAATCCGGTCGGCGAAGTAGTCGAACACCGCCGTCATCTGGTTGGTTTCGGGGGTGTCAAACGTCGCCTCGGTCTCCCCGCGCCGGACCCGGAGCCCGGTCTCCATGTGGAAGGCCGGTTCGAGGTGGATGCGGCCCTCCGTCCCGGTGATCCGGAGCGACGAACTCGACTGTGCGTTCTGGCTCGTCGTACACGCCGCCAGCGTCCCGTCCTCGAAGGTGACGGTGAAGGCCGCCCGCTCGTCGGGGACGTCGTCGAACGCCGCGTCGTGGGAGTCCATCGTCGCCTGGACCGCCACCGGGTCGCTGTCCAGCAGGTACCGCGCCGTGTTGACCGAGTAGACGCCGATGTCCATGACCGAGGTGCCGTAGCCGGTCATCTCGGGGTCCAGGCGCCACTGGTCGGGGTCGGGGATGAGCGACAGGAGCGTCTGGGCGTTCTCGCTCAGGACGTGGACCGGTTCACCGATGGCCCCGTCGGCGACGAGTTCGCGGGCGCGCCGCGCCGCCGGCGCGGTCTGGAGCCGGTAGGCCACCATCAGCGGGACGTCGTGGTCGGCACAGACCGCGGTCATCTCCTCGGCGCGCTCGACGGACGCCTCCATCGGCTTCTCGCAGAGCACGGCCTTGTCCAGTTCCGCCGCCGTCCGGACGTACGGGAGGTGGACCGCGTTCGGGGTGCAGACGTAGACGGCGTCGTACTCGTCGCTGGCCGCGCCGTCGTGGAACTCCTCGTAGTTGATGCCCGCAGCCGCGCCGGTCGCCGCCGCGACCCGCTCGGCCTTCTCCGTCGAGCTACTGACCAGCACCGTCGTGTCGCACAGTTCGGACGCCTCGAGGGCCGGGACGACCTGTTCGCGGACCCACCACCCCAGGCCAATGAGCGCGAACGAGACCGTCCCCGCCTCGGTCGACCGCCAGTCGCGCTCGGCGAGCCCGTCGAGATACGTCTCGAGTGTCACTCCCAGGACTTCGTGGCCCGCCAAGTTAAACACCGGCCGTGGGGGCGGACCGGTCTGGCGGGCCGCGATGAGCGGCCGGCGGGGGCGCTACGCCGGCTCGAAGACGATGACGCGCTCGTCGGCCGTCTCGTTGCGCCCGACGCCGAGCGTGACCGCCTGGCCGATGTCGACCTCGTCGTGGTCCATCCCGCGGACCTGGCCGGTGACGTTGACGGGGCCGAACTCCGCGACGGCGACGACGTAGGGCGTGTCGTCGGCGAAGGAGGGACCGGAGACGTTGACCACGGTGTAGGTCAGTATTTCGCCGGTCGTCGGGAGTTCGCGCTCCTCGAGGTCCGCGTCGCCCGTCGTCGGGTCGACGGTCCGCGGCGGGAGCCAGCCGCCGCCCTCGCCCGCCAGGTAGTACGGCTCGCCGGCCTCGACGGCGTCGAGGAAGTCGTCGTAGCCGGCGTCGCGAACGTCGCTCATGCAACCACCTCCGGAACACGGGTCCGGCGTAGTTGCATTCGCTCGCCCGCTGCGTCGCTCATGCAACCACCTCCAGAATATTGACCACGCAACTCGCGACCGTGCCGCCGGCGTTGTGCGTGAGACCGACCTCGGCGTCGGCGACGGCGTCGCTGTTGACGTGGTCGCCACGCAGCAGCTTCGTCATCTCCGATATCTGGGCGCCGCCGGTCGCACCGACCGGGTGGCCCTTGGCCTTCAGCCCGCCCGAGAGGTTCACCGGTAGCTCGCCGTCGATGGTCGTCTCGCCCGCCGTCGCGGCGTGGATGGCCTCGCCCGTCCCGTAGAAGCCGAGCGCCTCCAGGGCGAGCACCTCCGCGATGGTGAAGCAGTCGTGGACCTCGGCGACGTCGACGTCGTCCGGGCCGACGCCGGCGTCCGCGTAGGCCATCTCGGCGGCGTCCTCGGCGGCCGGGGTGCGGGTCATGGAGGCGCGGTCGCCCAGCGCCATCCGGTCGCTGCCCTGGCCGGTGCCGGTGATGGCGACCGGCGCGTCGAGACCGTGCTCGGCGGCGAAGGACTCGCTGACGAGCAGGGCCGCGCTGCCGCCGTCGCTCATCGGCGAGCAGTCGTAGAGGCCGAACGGCGAGCAGACCGTCGGCGCCTCGAGCACGTCGTCGAGGTCGATGGCGCGCTGGAACTGCGCCAGCTCGTTCTCGACGGCGTTGTCGTGGTTCTTGACCGCGACGTGCGCCAGGTCCT
Organism: Halobacteriales archaeon QH_10_70_21; assembly: GCA_003021325.1. Next base: position 8,258 of record PXQM01000195.1, on the reverse strand, counting down.
CGCGGCCGCCGCCGTGCTCGCTGAAGTAGCGGGTGGCCATCAGCGAGTACGCCGCCGGGAAGGTGACGCCCTGCTTTATTTCCCAGAGGGCGTCGGCGGCGGCCGCGAGGCCGGCGGTCCCCTCGGGCGTGGAGACGTTGGTCATCCGCTCGGCGCCGCCCACGAGGACGACGTCTGCGGCGCCGCTGCGGACGCGGTCGACGCCGAAGCGGACGGCGGCCCCGCTGGAGGCGCAGGCGCTCTCGATTCGCGTGGCTGGCGCGGTGACGCCGGCGGCGTCGGCCGCCAGCGGCCCGGAGTGGCCCTGCTGTTCGGTCACCTCGCCCATGAAGTTGCCGTAGAACAGCTCCTCGACGTCGGCGGCCTCGAGGCCGGCGTCGTCGAAGGCCTCGCGTGCGGCCTCCCCGAAGAGGTCCCGGGCGGTCCGTTCGGGGGATTTCCCGAACGGCGTCATCCCGACGCCCGCGATACGAACGTCCGCCATTACCACTCCATCCCCCCGTTGACGCCGAGTATCTGCCCGGTCATGTAGCTGGACTCCTCGCTGGCCACGAACCGGACGATGCCGGAGATGTCCTCGACCTCGGCGAAGCGGTCGAGCGGGATGCGCTCGAGGATGCCCTCCTTGACGCGGTCGGGGACGGTCGCGAGCATGTCCGTCTTCACGAAGCCCGGCGCGACGCAGTTGGCCGTCGAGCCCTCGCTGGCCAGCTCGAGCGCGATGGTCCGCGTGAATCCGAAGAGCCCGGACTTCGTGGTCGCGTAGTTGGCCTGCCCGTAGTTGCCCTGCTGGCCCACCACGCTCGAGATGTTGATGAGGCGCCCCTCCTCGGCCGCGCGGATGTCCTCGAAGCAGGTCTTCGTGCAGTTGAAGACCCCGCCGAGGTTCACCGCCATGACCCGGTCCCAGTCCTCGCGGGTCATGTTCTCGAACTTCTTGTCCACGGTGATGCCTGCGTTGTTCACGAGCACGTCGATGCTGCCGAACGCGTCCCGCGACGTCTCGTACATCGCCTCCACCTCGTCCATACTGGAGACGTCGCCCTGTGCGACGACGGCCTCCCCGGGGCCCTCGTCGATGACGTCCCGGACCTCGTAGGCGTCTGCCTCCGAGGAGCGGTAGTTGACCACGACGTTAGCACCCGCGTCGCCGAGGTCCTCGGCGATCGCGCGTCCGATTCCCTTCGAGGCGCCCGTTACCAGGCACGTCCGTCCGTCGAGTGACATGAGAGATCCCTCCGTCTAGAGCGACGTGGACCTGCGTAATGGCTTTGGGGTATCGAGTCAGGTTTTCGGACTGTTCGTTTCGTTTTTTAGTCACGAGGACCAATGCCGGCGGAACGTCGAGGGGTCGACGCCCGCTCCGCTCCCGGCCCCGTTCGGCCGTGTCACTTATTCACATGGAGAGCGTAGCTCGTCACACCGTCCCGCGCTGTCACCATGGGTAGGCAGACAGAGGCGGGGCGGCCTACCGTGGGCTGACTGCTATCGGTAGCGGCACCCCCCGCGGGGTGTGCCGTTCGCGCCGCAGGCCCCGCTCAGCGGCGAGGGTCGGGGCCACGCCGGACGACGACCGCGCGGCGCCCCCAGCGAGTTATTAACATCTATCCTCGCACCGGCCGGGCCAGAAGCGCCGTTCTCGCCGTGGCAGTGCTCCGAACCCGTGTTCAGCGCCTGTTTCTTCGTTCGGAATGTAAATATTTAATATCTCAGTGGGCAGGAGTTGCTATATGAGCGTCGTCAGCGTCTCGATGCCGGAGGAGCTGCTCGAGCGGATCGACACCTTCGCCGAGGAGCACGGCTACACGGGTCGCAGCGAGGTCCTCCGGGAGGCGAGCCGCAACCTCCTCGGGGAGTTCGAGGACCGGAAGCTCGAGGGCCGGGAGCTGATGGGCATCGTCACCGTCGTCTTCGACTACGAGACCACGAACGTCGAGGAGAAGATGATGCAGCTCCGTCACGAGCACGAGGAGACGGTCGCCTCGAACTTCCACAGCCACGTCGGCGGCCACCACTGCATGGAGCTCTTCGTCCTGGAGGGGAGCCTCGAGGAGATATCCACCTTCGTCGGGAAGATACGGGCGACACAGGACACCCTCACCATCGACTACTCGGTGCTGCCGGTCGACGACTTCGGCCCGCTGGCGGAGATGGACTGAGACGGACCGCCGGTCAGGGCGCGACGGCCGCCATCACCTGGGCCTCTATCCTGCGGAGGTGCTCGTCGACGGACCCGTCCGAGCGGTCCAGCTCGTCGGCGCCGCCGCCCCCAGCGCGGCGGCCGGCGTCCTCGGCTACCGGCTGCTCGAACGGGTCGACCGCCCGGCCCGAACGGGGGCGCCGGCGCGTCGGAACCGGCGTCACGCCGGCCGGGTGGAAGCGTCGGCGGGTCCGGGCGCCCCTCGAGGACGGCGCGTCGTTCGCGGACGCGGTCGGCCGGATGCAGCGCGACTCCCTCGAGCACCAGTCCGCGACGCTCTTCGGGGCGTCGTTCCCCGCGTGGCTCCCCGAGTGGGCGGCGCTGGGCCGTCTGGGCCGTTTCAATACCCTTTTGCCGACGCGTCCAGTTTCCACGCGTATGGCAGATTTCCAGGTCGTCGTCGGCGACCCCGACGAGGGCACCACGTACGCCTTCGACGTGGACGGACAGGACGCGAACCGGTTCATCGGTCGCTCCATCGGCGAGACGGTCGACGGCGGCGCCGTCGGCCTGCCGGGCTACGAGCTCGAGATCACCGGCGGCTCGGACACCTCCGGCCGGCCGATGCGCGAGGACGTCAGCGGCACCGACACCGCGGCCATCCTGCTGGAGGGCGGCGTCGGCTTCGAGCCGACCGTCGACGGCGAGCGCAAGCGCGTCACCGTCCGCGGCGCCGAGGTCTCCGACGAGACGCGGCAGATAAACGCCAAGGTCGTTGCCCGCGGCGACCAGTCCGTCGCGGAGCTCCTCGGCAGTGACGACGAGTAACCGCCTTCTCCCAACGCCATGCCAAGCGTGACCTCGGACGGCGTCGAGACCGTGCGTGCGACCATCGTCGAGAGCGGCTCGCTCGACCGCCCGAAGGTCAGCGTCCCCGACGGGACGGTGCCGGAGGGCGTCGTCCGGATCGACGCCGACGGAGCGACCTACCACGCCCCCGTCGCCATCGACGTCGACGGCGACCTCGAGCTCCGTGGCCTCTACGACAACGCCCGCATGGCCCGGGAGCGCGACGGCGAGAACCGCCTGCGCGAGTGGGTCGACGACCAGGGGCTCGCCCCCGGCCGCACCGTCCTCGTCGACGTGGTCGTCGAGGGCGAACAGTACGGGCTCCGTGCGCCCGGCGACAGCGCCGTCTACCGCGTCGTCGAGTCGCCGGACGACGACCTCGCCTCCATCGCCGAGGACGTCGACGGATGAGCGGCGACCGGTACGGCGCGTTCCTGGCCGGCGACCGGCCCGACGACATCCTCATCTACCTCCACGAGGCGGCCCTCGGCTCGGTCGAGGACCTGCTCGAGGTCGGCATCCGCGTCGAGGACGGCGTCGTGCTCGTGCTGCCCGGCGACGACGGGCAGGCCGCCTTCGAGAGCGCGACCGGACTGGACGCGATGGAGTTCGCCGGCGCCGCGATGGAGCGGGACGGCGACATCGACGACGACTGCACCGGCGGCGTCTGTCCGGACGCCGAATCGGGCGACGAACACTACGTCACGTTCGTCTTCGCGTTCGCCGAGGCGAGAAACGAAGAGGTCGGCGGTCTCTACGCCGAGGGCGACGTCGTCCACGGCTACGCGTCCTGTGCCTGCGGCGCGACCTACTCCGACAAGTGGGTCGCCAGCGTCGACGCCGGCGACTGATACGAACCGTCCGGATTCGGTACGCGAGGTCGACTGCTCCTGACGGGGCAGCTCTGCCTGGTCGACCTCGTATATCGTCACGTCACCGCCCTCGAAGGCGACCGTGAACGCCTCGTGGTCGAAGGAGCGCATCTCCGATTCGTAGCGCTCGCGCTCGTTCGGCCCGACGTAGACGTAGGTGACGTCGTAGCGTTCGAGGTAGCGGGCGGCCTCGGGCCACTCGCCGGTGTAGATCGTATCGACGTGGTTCACCCGGCGCTCGTACGCCTCGGGACTGCGGTACTCCTCCTGGTGGTCCCACCCGACGACGCCCGGGAGTCCCGAGTAGGTCGCCGCCGGGCTGGTCCACCTGTAGGAACCGCCAGGCGCCTCGACGAGGGTCGGGTGTCCCGGACGGTCCTTGAGCCACCGCAGGGCGTCGTACTCGTTCGCGTGGAACCGCTCTGCGGCCGCGAGTCCGTCTATCGAGGGATTGTAGCGGTCCTCGACGACCTCGGAGCCGATCTCCGTCGAGACCATCAGCGCCGGGAACACCGCGCTGGCGACGAGCGCCGTGACGACGAGGGCGACGACGAGAGCCCACCGGACCGTCGGCGCCCCGCCTGCGTCCGTAGCGGCGTCCGGGGCCGGGCCGTCGGGCTCCCCCCCGTCCGTCTCCGTCCCGGGAGCGGTCGTGCCGTCCTGGGGCGTCCCGTCCGTTCCGCCGGTATCGCCGGCGACTCCCCCCCGGGCGTCGGCCCAGCGGGACAGCTGGCCGTAGCCGCGGGTCAGGAGAACGGCTGCGGCCGCCCCACCCCCGGCGGCGCCGAGCGTCCACCCCTGGACGGCCACCTTCAGCGACGTGTTCCAGCGGGGGTTCGTGATCTGCGGAATCCGGGCGTGGAACAGCTCGAACGACAGCAGGAGGCCGGCCCCGGCGACGAGCAGTACGACGGCAAAGCCCGCCCGGTCCGAGCGGACCAGGAGCCAGCCGGCGACGACGAGCGGCCCGAGCACCGCCAGAACGGCGAACTCGAGGACGACCGTCGTGGCCGCCATCGCCGCCGGAAGCGCCAGGCTCCCGACGGCGACCCACCGGTTCGCCGCCTCCGAGATAACCGGCCAGGCGCGCGCCAGGACGTAGGTCGCGAACACGGTGACGAGGCCGGCGTAGATTACGAGGAACGGACCGAGTGGGCTGCGCGGCGGCAGGACCCCGATTCCGTCGTTCGTCGGAATCCGTCCGAAGACGAGGAACGGGGAGGCGATACCGATACCGATGGCGAGGACGACCAGCCCCGCCAGCGCGGCGAGCACCAGCCGCCAGAGCTCCGCGAGGAGGGTCCCGGCGGCGTCGTCGGTCCCCGAGGGCTCGAGACGCTCCGCCAGCGGGTCCGACAGGAGGGTCGCCGGGTGGGGGTCGGCCGCGGCGACCGCGAGCAGCGCCAGACCGGCCGCCGTCGGGAGCGACCACGTGTTCATGAACCCGAACAGGCCGGCGACCGAACCGAGCCCGCCGAAGACGATCCCACGGCGGCGGGTGCGTGCCCCGGCCGGCGCGGCGTAGTAGGCGAGTGCGAGCGCCCCGGCGAAGAGGACGTAGCCGTTGGCGAGCGTGTGCCCGTGGAGGTCGGCCTTCACGAAGGAGTACAGCGGCACCTCCTGGATGGTCCCTGGAACGACGTACCGGGTGTACCACCACCCCCAGTCACCGGCGTTCGAGAGATCCGCGACGGTCTGCTGGAGGTCGCCGCCGTTGAACCGGTCGGCGACGAAGCCGAACGCCGCCGATTCGACCCTCTCGGCGACGGCGTCCGGCAGGTACGGCGTCGCGAGACGGATAGTGGGCGTCGTCGGGCCCGCCAGCGCGACGAAGAAGGCCGCGAAGGCGCCGCCACGGCGGTAGGAGTGCCCCCGTCGGCGGACGACCGCGCCGCCGACGCCGTAGGCGACGACGAACAGCAGTCCGTAGAACGTGGCGATGCCGAGGTTGAACCCGTAGCGGACGGGCGTGCCCGTGAGCATCGAGAGGCTCGTGACCTGCAGCTGGGTCCCGTAGTAGTACCTGAGCTCCCGGCCGGCGAACCACATGTCCTCCGGCGGGAGGCTGTTGGCCCGCTCGATGGCGTTGACCAGGCCGAAGTGGAGGAACTGCTCGCCACCGGCCGCCGTGATACCGGGGTCGGCCGCCCGGAACGCGACCATCACGAGGAACCCGACGGTGAAAACGCCGTAGGTCGCGGCCACCGCCCGCCACTCCGGCGAGGCGCCGGCGCGGGTCGCGGCCACGGCACAGCCGAGCACGGCCGCCACGCCGGCCACGAGCGTGTGGAGGCCGAAGGTGAGTTGCCCGATCCAGAACACGACGATGGTGAACGGAACCAGTGCCGACGGAAGGGCGAACGCGGCGCCGTTGCGGGGGAGCGAACGGAAGAGCAGCGCTGCGATGGGCGCTCCGACGGCCGTCAGCACCGCGAGCGCGAGGAGGTAGACCGCGAGGACGAACCACTCCATCACCGGTACCGTGTGAGAGGTGGGGTAAGGAGTTTGTGAATCCCGTCCGCGAACGGCCGAACGAACCGCCGGAGGAGCCCCCGGCTACCGCGTGCACGGCACCGGGGGGAGGGCCGGAGGGCGGTCCGGTCGTGCCGCGATACCCCCGGCCGGCTCCCGACCGGGGCCCGGACGGCGCTAGGCACCGTCATCGACCCGAACGACGCCCTCCGTCGAGTTGAAGTGGACGCGCCTGTCCACGTCGACGGTGGGGCTCACGCGGGTGAACTCGAAGTCGTCCGGTCGCTCGATCCTGAGCACCGAGTGCCGCGGCGCCAGGTCGTCGGTCTGCTCGTACGGCTGCCGGTGACAGCCGTGCAGGTGGAGACCGCGGTCGGTCGTCTCGACACGGGTCCAGTGCTGCGTTATCGACCCCGACCCGTAGGCGTCCTCGACGACGAGCACGAGGAACCGCTCGAAGTCCACCTGGTCGACAGGCCCGTCGGGGTCGTCCCCGCCCTCGTTCGTGTCGAAGGCCTGCCGGACCGCCTCGACACCCGTCAGCGCACGGACGGCGTAGACGGAGCTCCCGTCGGGTTCGTGCGTCGAGACCAGCAGCTCCGGGCGCCGGGCCGCCAGCCGCTCGAACGACAGGTCGCCGGTCGACGGCACGTTCTCACAGAGGTACAGCGCGTCCCACGCCCCGCGGTCGCTCGGCGGGCGCTCGACCTCGTAGGGCGGCTCGTTGACCCGCGGGTCATCGGTCACCGCCGTCGTCGGCTCGCCCGCACCGTTGCCGTTCCCGTCGGTCCTGTCGGTGTCCTGTAGGCAGCCGGCCGACGCGACCGTCGCGAGGGCGGACCCGGCGAGGAACGTCCGTCGTGGAATCGTCATGACCACTCCTACCGGCGGCACGGAAATAACCGCTTGCGTGGGTGAAAGAGCCGTTTGAGCCGCCCGGGGTTCTCGCGAGCGGTTCGACCGCGTCGGCCTCAGGCGTCCGTCCCGTCGCCGGCGAGCGACCTGAAAGCGTCGAGGATGACCTGCTTCGTGACGGCGCCGCGGGTCGTCCAGTGGTGGGCGTAGTCCAGCATGTCGTCGTAGATGTCGGGCTTGCAGCCGGCGGCCTTCGGGTGGCCGCCGCCGTTGACCTGGCCGGCGACCTCGTGGCAGCGCTCGAAGGCGTCGGTCCCGCGGATGGAGGCCGAGCCGGCCGGCTTGACGACCACGGAGGCGTCGGCGCCCGCCTCCCGCATCGCCTCGGCGACCTCGTTCTGCGAGCACCGGCCGTAGGTGACGCCGACGGTCCACTCGCCGATTGCCTCGTACTCGGCGCGGTCGACGGCCTGCTCGACGAGCGCCTCCTTCTCGACGCGCTGTTCTTCGATGAACGCCTCGACGTCCGCCGGCAGGTCGGCGCCGTGCTCGAGGACGGTCCCGATGTACTCCTCGGGTTCGGCCCAGTGGGCGTAGTCCGCGAGGTCGTCGCTGCGGGGGTCCTCCCGCAGCCAGAGGTCGTGGTCGCGGGTGACCGCCGAGAGCTCCGCGTACCGGTCTGCGAACTCGTGTTCGAGGGTGCGCAGCGTCACGTCGGCCGTACACTCCTCGTCGGACTCGCCGACGACCAGCTCGGCGTGCTCCCGGACGGTCGCCGCCAGCTCATCGTCCCACTGGTGGTGGTCGAACCACCGGACGGTCGACGCCCGTTCGGCCACCGCCGGCAGCGGCTCGATGTCGTACTCCGAGTCCGGACAGAGGTCGCAGACGTACACCTCCAGGCCGGGCGCGCCGAACTCGACGACGTGCCCGAGGGCGTCGGCGATGTCGTGCGGGCTCGCGGGCAGCAGCGCCGCTTCCCCGAAGGCGGCCCGGAGCAGGGCGACGCAGGCGAGGCCGTCGGCGTCGGGATCGGCGACGACGACCCGGTCGACGCCGGAAAGCGTTTC
>PXQM01000194.1 GCA_003021325.1 Halobacteriales archaeon QH_10_70_21 | reverse complement strand
GTCGTAGCCGTATGGCGTCAGGCGGTCTTTCCGCACCGTGTCCATGACCACGAACAGCACGTTCCGGCCGGCGGCGTCCGACATGCATGGCTTCCACTCGGTCGGTTCCGGGCTTAAACGGTGCGGTGTCGGCCCGTCAGAGCCCCGGCCAGTCGGCGAAGGAGCCCTCGACGAGCGTCCCCGACTGTTCGGCGATGTAGTCGGAGGTGGCGGCCAGGACCGCCGTCGACAGCGACGCGCCGTCGTCGGCGTGGGCCCGGAGACGGTCCCGCTTCCAGCCCGCCGGCGAGGTCCGGGCCTCGACCCGTGGCCGGAGGCGTCCGAGGTGTGCCTCGACCGTCTCCGGGTCGAAGCCCGCGCGGTCGAGGCCCTCTGCGGCGACCGCAAAGAGGTCCGCGTACAGCTCGTCGGTGTCGGTCGTCTCGGTGCCGTCTGCGGTTATCCAGACGAAGTCGGCCGCGAGGCCGTCGGCGGCGGCGGCGTAGAAGTTCTCGCGCGCCCGCTCCCACGGGAGGTCGGCGACGGGGTGGTCGGTCGCGGTCAGCCCGCGCATGAGGCCGGCGAAGGTCGCCACGAGCGCGCTCGCGTCCCGGACGGTCGGCTGGCCCGGCAGCGGGCGGAACTCGATGCGGGCGTTGGCGGCCGACTCGGAGGCGCCCTCGAAGACCGGCCGGACCCACCGCCAGTAGGAGCCGTGCTTGTGCCGGATGTGGGCAAAGCGGTCATCGAAGCGGTCGTCGAAGCGGTCGTCGGTCTCGAACAGCTCCGGCGCGATGGACGGGTCCGCCGCGATGCGGTCGACCGCGTCGGCGGCCGCCCCGATGTCCCGTGGGAACCGCACCTTCGCCGGCCGCTCGGGGTCGTTCATCACCGCCTCGTACAGCTCGATCCGGTTCTCGAGGTCCGCCGTCGCGAGGACGGACTCGACGGTGGCGTCGGCGTCGTACAGCGACGGCGGGAACAGCGGCGAGTTGACCGACATCGCGAGCAGCGGACCGGCCACGCGGAGCGCGTACGCGAAGTGCGCCGGCAGGGCGGCGGCGCTCGGCACCTGGTAGTGCGGCTGGATGCTGGCCGTGAGCGCGGCGGGGGCGATGGTCGGCGTCTCGACCGTGACGTTGGGCGTCTCCAGCCGACACGAGGGCTCGTACAGCGGGGTGTTCGACATCACCTGGTACCGGACCGACGGCGGGATGTTGGGCGAGAGGGCGATGCCGTCTATCTCGACGACCGCCTCGAGGTACTCGGCAGCCGTCTCACCGACCGGCGGGACCGTCCAGAAACCGTCGGCCACCAGCCGGATGCCCTCGTTCCTGGTCGAGGCGTCGTGGGCGGCCCGCCAGCTCCGCGTTGTGGAGCCCGAGCTCCTTCTCGAAGCCGATGAGCTCCAGCAGCGGTACGGGGACCCGCCGGAGCACGTCGGTCCGGCCGTCGACCGCGTAGAACTCGTGCTCGAGGCCGACGATGGCCTGCGGGTTGTCGAAGGTGCCGACCTCCAGTTCCGCCTTCAGCCCCTCGGCCTCCCGCGCGACGCGCTCGGCGAAGGCGTCGACGTCGACGTCGAGCGCGGCTCTCACCTCCTGGGCGAGTTCGTCCATACGGCCCGCAGACCTGCTGGCGACTTCAAACTACTGTTAACCGCTACCAAGGACCGGGACGCGCCCGGGGCGGCCGCTGTCGGGGAGCGTCAGGCGCGGGGAGCGTCGGGCCTAGAACGGGGCCTCGGGGCCCTCGTCCTCGCCGTCGTCGCCGCCCTCGTGGCCCGGGAAGGAGGGGGACATCTGGCCGCCGGCCATGCCCTCGGTGCCGCCGTCCATGCCGGTGTCGGCGTGGACGGTGTCGATTTCGGGTATCTCCTTCGTCATGCGGCTCTTAATCGCCTGGATGGTCATCGGGGAGATGCCACAGCCGGAGCAGGCGCCGCCCAGCATGATGGTGACCTCGCCGGCCTCGCGGTCGAGGTCCTGGATCGCGGCGCTGCCGCCGTGCATCTGTATCTGCGGGAAGTTGCGCCGGAGGAAGTTGCTGATGCGCTCTCGGAGTTCCTCGTCGGCGTCGGCGGATTCGGTGCTCATGTCGCCGGATACGACGCGCAGCCGTATGAAGATTGGGCTCCGCTCGCCCCCGCCGTCCGGACGGGCGGTCGACCCCCGATATCCCGGGGATGTGACGGGCGCGAGACGGGCGTCTGACGGGTGTTTATCACGTTCGGTCTCCGTGGTAGTCGTATGCCAACTCGCCGTCATCTGCTCGCCGCCGCAGGCGCCGCCGCCGCGGGCTCAGGCTGTATGAGTGCCCTCGGCGACGACGACCCCGAGTCCGCGAACGACGCCGCCGCCGAGGCCGACGGGGCCGAGGGGGCCGACGCCGCTGCGGGCGAGGGCGTCCGCATCGGGAAGCTCTCCGTCCGGAACAACCACGAGGAGGCCCACCAGCTCCAGCTCGCGGTCGAGTCCGCCGACGGCGTCCTCCACATGGACACCTACGAGCTGGAGGCCGGCGCCGGAACGGTCGTCGAGGGTGACTGGACCAGCACGGCGGGCGCCTACGTCGTCCACGCCCGGCTCAACGACGAGGAGATACGGTCGACGGACGTGACCGGGAGCGTCGACGACGCGACCGAGTGCGTCCAGATGGTGCTCCGCATCAGCGCCGAGGGCGACTTCGGCGTGCTGTACGGGACGGGGTGCGACCGCTAAGCGTCGAAGACCCGCTCGAGTTCGCCCTCTATCTCGGCGACGTACTCCTCGAGGATCGCCCGGAACCTCTCCTCCTCGACGACGACGCCGGTGAGCCGCTCGTAGGGGTCCTCGGGGAGCTCGAGGTAGAACCCCTCCTCGTCGTCGTAGAAGGGCTCGGACTCGTCGAGGACCTGCTGGTCGATGCCGTGGACCAGCGTCGAGTCGTACCGCTCGTTGACCCGGTTGAAGGCGTTCTTGTACGCCTGCTGGAGCTTCGGGAAGAACTCGACGTACTTCTGCTCGTCGAATGTTTCGGCGTCCATGTACCGGTGTTGTGGGCGGGTCCCCAAAAGCCGGTCGAACGCAAACGACTTCATGGAGGCGGTGGACGCGCCGGTATGTACCGCAGCGGTGCGTTCGTGGCCGAGCAGGTCACGCCGACGACGGACGAACAGGTCCAGCCCAACGGGGTCGACCTCACGCTCGAGGCGGTGCTGGAACAGCGCGACCCCGGTCGCGTCGGCCGGGACGGTAAGGAGGTCGGCGCCCGCCAGCGCCGCAGGGCCGACCCGGTCGTCGAGGACGACTCCATCGACCGGGTCGTCGACCGGAACGACGCCTACTACCTCCCGCCGGGCGGCTACGTCGTCCGGTACGCCGAGATCGTCTCGGTGCCCGAGGACCACGTCGGCTTCATCTACCCCCGGTCGTCGCTCATGCGCAACTCCTGTATGCTCAACACCGCCGTCTGGGACGCCGGCTACGAGGGGAGGGGTGAGGGACTGTTGCAGGTCCACCACGACATCGAGATCGAGACCGGCGCCCGCATCGCCCAGTTCGTGCTGGCGGCGGCCGACGCCGAGGGCGCCTACGACGGGAGCTACCAGGGCGAGAACCTCTAGCCGCGTCCCGAAACGCCGTCGGACGACCGGCCACGCGTGGCAAATGTTGACACGTTTTGACGGATTTGCCAGAAGGTATAACACGGAGGTCCGAACCCGCCGGACGTCCGCACGGTATCCCCCACCACTTAAAGAGCCCGGAATGCACCGCACAACCGATTTTTATGCAGTGTCCAAATGGAGGAGTAACTTCGGCGTCAGGACCACTGCTACCCATGTCAAAAAATAACACACGGCGTCCGGTCGCTGTGCTGCTGGCGTCCCTCGTTGCCTGTTCCTTCGTCGGGGCGCCGGCGGTGGCAGCAACCGGGTCGGACGACACCTCCATCGGGGACGGCGTCGACGACGCGGTCGGCTCCGACGGGAGTTCGACCGACGGGTCGGACGACGAGGAGTCCACCGACGACTCGAGCGGGGACGACTCGACGGACGGCTCGACCGAAAACGACACGGGCGAGACGTTCGAGCTCATCGAGACCACCACCGACACCGCCGGCGTGGACGAGGAGCTCGACCTCCAGCTCGAGGACGCGAGCGAGACGGGCGGTACCGGAATCGCGACGGCCGGTTCGGACTCTCGCCTCTGGCCGCGGCGGCCCGCCGGCACGTCCGGTGGCGCCGGGTCGGGCGCCGCGCCGGTCCGGTCCGGGTGGGAGATACCGGACACCGGCGCCGGCGCCGACGACGGCGCAGCGCTCTCGACCGGCGGCGGTGGCGGACAGCCCCTGCCGGCCGGGGCGAGCGGCGGCGCGGCGCTCGGCCTAGGCGTGCTGGCGGCGGCCGCAGCCGTCCGCTCGACGCCGCTCGTCGCGGCCTCCACCGGCAGCGGCACGGGGAGTACGGGTCTGCTCTCGGCTCTGCTCGACGAGGTCAAGCCGTTCGTCTTCCCGCTGCGGTACAGCCGGTACGACGACTCCGACCCGCTGGAGCACGACGCCCGCGAGCGCGTCTACGAGATCGTCAACGAGACGCCGGGGACCTACCTCTCGGAGGTCAGCGAGCAGGCCGGCCTGCCGCTGTCGACGACCCGCCACCACATGAAGGTCCTCGAGCGCGAGGACCTGGTCTCGGGCGCGAAGCTCCGGGGGAAGCGCCGGTTCTACCCCGCCTACGCCGACGGCATCGAGCTCGCGGCGGCGCTCAACGACGACTCGACGGCCAGCATCATCGACGCCCTGGCGCGGCTCGGCGCCTCGTCGGTGAGCGACCTCGCCGACGATCTCGGCCGCGACCCCAGCACCATCAGCCACCACCTCCAGCGGCTCGACGGGGACGGCATCATCACCCGCGAACGGGAGGGCCGTGCGGTGATGAACGAGCTCTCCGCGGAGGCGCGGACCGCTCTGGAGCCGGAGACGACCCCCCGGCCCGGCGAGGCCGCCGAGGCCCTCGCCGACTGACCGGGCGCTCCGGCCGTACTCCGTTCTGTCGCCGTGTATCCGGCTCCGGACCGTTGCCGTCGGAGGCTGGCGAGACGCTGCCGACGGCGACCTCCCGTCAGCAGCAGAACATGAAGGGGTACATCAGCGCGACCCGGTCGCCGGTCTCGAGTTCGGTGTCGAGGCCGTCGAGGTGCTCGTTGAACGTGCCGTTGATCGCGATTCGCGCGAAGGCGCGGGTCTGTTCGCCCACCGGGTTCTTCTTCCACGTTCCCGGCGGGTCGCCACCCGTCGGCGCCCAGCCGTGGGCCGTCGCGTCCGCCTCCGTCTCGGCGATGACCAGGTCCTCGACGTCGTACGTCTCGAAGAACGCGTCCAGGAACGCCCGGAGCGTGCCGCCCTCGAAGGTGAACTCCATCTCGTGTTCGCC
>PXQM01000193.1 GCA_003021325.1 Halobacteriales archaeon QH_10_70_21 | reverse complement strand
GTGGGCGCCGCTGGCACCGAACCCGTCGGCGACCCCGACCACGTCGACGGACCCGCGACCGAAGACGACCGGCTCGACCCCGACGCCCTCGGCGGCCTCGGCCAGCGCCTCGACGCCCTCGACGCCGCCCTCGCGGAACTCGAGGCAGGCGGCGGTGCCGCCCGTCGCCATGAGCGACAGCGAGCGGGTCATCCCCTCGACCAGGTCGCCCCGGTCGGCGTCCCCCAGCAGTCGGTGTTTCAGGCCGTCGGGCGGGGCGACGAGCTCTTCGAGCGAAAGCCCCCGACCCGCCTCTTTCGCGATGGAGTCGCCGACGTGCGTGTGGGCGTTGACGAACGCCGGACAGACGATGTCGGTCGATTCGGTCGACTGCTCCTCGACGGCAGCGATCTCACCGCCCTCGACGATGACCCGGCCCTCGAGCGGCTCGTAGTCGTCACCGGCGAGTATCCGCCCCGTGAGCTCCATGCCTCCGTTCCGGCCGTCCGGAATAAAAACCGGTCGACCGTCAGCGTCCCGGACGCCGTGGGGCCACCGTGGCCGCAGCTACCCGGCCTCGCCGTCGAACTCGTCCAGCGTCGTGTTGATACCCTGCCGGACGTCGACGACGAGCGCATCGAGGTCGAGCCCGAGGACGTTCTCGGCGGCGCTCCCGACGCGGTCGGTCAGGTCCTCCGGCGCGTAGACGCCCATCCGCCACTGCTCGCGCTCCGGCCGGCTGGGGGCGTCGAGTATCACCTCGTCGGGGTCGACGTCCGCGTAGTCGGCGATGTCCCGCTCGAACTCCTGGAGGGTCTCGTGGTCGCCGTCGACGAGATCGCCGGGGACGTCGGCCAGCTCCGCCCACACCGCCCGCTTGTAGAGGTCGCGGGTGTCGAGCGCGCGGGCGAACCCGGCGGTGGCCTCGCACTCCCGCAGCGCAACCGTGAGGTCCCGGTCGTCCATCCGCCGGACCTCCCGGGGCGTCGCCGCGCCGACCTCGAGCAGGGCCTCCGTCGCCCGGCGCAGCATGGCCTTCGAGATGCGTGCGACGTGGTGGTTGTAGACGACGGGGTTCATCAGACCGCGCGCGAGTAGCAGCGACTCGGCGGTCTGGACGTTGCCCTCAGCCAGGACGAGGTCGCCGCCGACGAACCGCAGTTCGCGGACGAACCGGCCGGTGTCGATGGTGCCGTAGGGGACGCCGGTGTGGTGGGCGTCCCGGACGAGGTAGTCCATGCGGTCGACGTCGAGTTCGCCCGAGACCAGCTGGCCCAGCTCGCCCTCCCCCGCCACGAGCCCCGCCACGCGGTCCGGGTCGAGGTCGTGCGACTCGAGGACCCCGGCGAGCTCCGTCTCGTAGAGCAGTTCGCCGATGTCGTCGTGGTCCCGGCCGGTGTGCCGCCGGATGACGTCCTCGGTCTGGTGGCCGTAGGGGCCGTGGCCGACGTCGTGCAGCAGCGCCGCGGCCCGGACGTGTTCTGCGCGGTCGCCGTCGACCCCGAGGGACCGCAGGGCCTCGCGGGCCAGGTGGTAGACGCCCAGCGAGTGCTCGAAGCGCGTGTGGGACGCCGAGGGGTAGACCAGCCGGACCGTCGAGAGCTGCTTGATGTGGCGGAGCCGCTGGACGGGCGGGGTGTCGACGAGGTCCGAGGCGACCGGCCCCAGCGGAATCCAGTCGTGGACGGAGTCCTTGATGGCATTCATTGGGATGGCTTCGGCGGTCGGCGGCAAAAACGGTCCGACCGCGTACGCAGGACGATTGCGTCCGGGGTCGTGACGCGACCGGGCTCCGGTGCCCGTGCGTCTCGCCGGGAGGTCCTCGCCCGGGGGACACCGGCCGCGGCCGGTGACTCACCCCTCACGAACGAGTCGCCGCTCGTCAGATACAAACCCGTCGGCCCGAAAGGCCGGACATGGTCACGTTTCTCGCCGGCGGGACGGGGACGCCGAAGCTCCTCTACGGGGCGTCGTCGGTCTTCGAGCCGGCGGCGACGCCCGTCGTCTGCAACACCGGTGACGACGTCGAGATGGGCGGCCTGCTCGTCTGTCCCGACGTCGATACGGTGCTGTTCTCCGAGGCGGACCTGCTGGACCGCGACACCTGGTGGGGAATCGCCGACGATACGACGGAGACCCACGAGGAGGTGAAGCGGCTCGCGGCGGCCGCCGGCCTCGGGGCAGGGCCCCGTTACCTGCCCGACGCGGCCCAGACCGCCGGCCGCGACATCGCGCGCTGGCGGCGCTTCTCGGGCGTCGCGGAGTTCATGGAGCTGGGCGACCGCGACCGGGCCGTCCACGTCACCCGGACCGGGCTACTCGACGAGGGGCGCACGCTGACCGAGGTCGTCCGGACGCTCGCCGACGGTCTCGGCGTCGAGCGGCCCGTCCTGCCGATGAGCGACGACCCCGTGGCGACGATAATCCACACCGACGAGGGGCCGATGCACTTCCAGGAGTTCTGGGTCGCCCGCCGCGCCGACCCGACAGTCGAGAACGTCGAGTTCCGGGGCGCAGAAGCGGCCGACCCGACCGACGCGGTGCTGACGGCTCTCGAGGACCCGGTCGTCATCGGGCCCTCGAACCCCGTCACGAGCATCGGGCCGATGCTCGCGATGGACGCATTCCGGGCGGCCCTGGAGTCGACGACGGTGGTCGCCGTCTCGCCGTTCGTCGAGGACCGGCTCTTCTCGGGGCCGGCCGGGAAGCTGATGGCGGCCACGGGGCGGGACCCCTCCACCGCGGGCGTTGCCGCGTCGTACCCGTTCGCCGACGCGTTCGTCCTCGACGACGCCGACGGGACGGAGCTGGACCGGCCGGTCGTCCGGACCGACACCGAACTGGGCACGCCCGAGGACGGACGCCGCGTCTGCCGGGCGGTCCGGGAGGCGCTGGACGACGCGGGCGCGGAGGTGTCGTGACGGTGTTCGAACCCCGGCTCGCGGCCGCGTCGCTCTCCGGCGAGTCCGACGCCGAGTGGGCTACAGCGGCCGCGCCACACGTCGGCTGTGCGTTCCTCGGCGGTATCGCCATCGACGAGCCGACCCGCGAGGCCGCCCGCGCACTGGTCGCCCGCGGCCGCGAGGAGTTCCTGCCGGCGGACCCCGTCGCGTTCGTCGACGGGCAGCTGGCTGCGCTGGCGTCCGTCGACGTTCGGCCGGCGGTCAACGTCCGGAGCCGGACGCTGGACCCGATAGCCGAGGTTGGGGCCGTCTGTGCGGCCCACGACGCCGTGCTCGAGATCAACGCCCACTGCCGTCAGGACGAGATGTGCGCGGCCAGCGCCGGCGAGACGCTCCTCCGGGCGCCGGCCCGGCTCTGCGAGCAGGTCCGGACGGCGGCGGCGACCGGCGCAGCGGTGAGCGTCAAGGTCCGGACGGAGGTCGACGGCGTCGACCTGCCGGCGCTCGCGTCGCGACTCGTCGCGGCCGGCGCCGACGCCATCCACGTCGACGCGATGGACAGCGAACCCGTCGTCGGCGACGTCGTCTCGGCCGTCCCCGACGCCTTCGTCGTCGCCAACAACGGCGTCCGCGGCCGCGCGACCGCTCACGAATACCTCGCGCTCGGCGCCGACGCGGTCTCGGTCGGTCGCCCCTCCGACGACCCGGTGGTCCTCCGGCGGGTCCGGCGGGCCGTCTCGGAGCACATCGAGACGGGGGAGGTGACCCCCGATGCGTGACGCGGCCGAGAACGGCCAGCTCGCGCTGTTGCTGGAGGTGACGGGGACGCCGAAACCGGGCAACGTCGACCGCCACCGCGACTACGAGGACCTGCGTTTCGAGCACTTCACCGCGGGCGCGGTCGGCGCCGGGGGCGGTCTCCGGATGGCCGCCGACGGCGACCGCCTCGGGCGGGCCTTCGAGCGCGCCGTGGCCGGCATGAGCGAGCAGTCGGCGGGCAACACGCAGTTCGGCGCGCTGCTCCTGGTGACGCCGCTGGTCGGAGCCGCGGCGACCGGCCGGCTCTCTACAGAGGGTACCGCCGCGCTCGCCGAGGCGACGACCGTCGAGGACGCCTGCGACTTCTACCGTGCCTTCGCCGTCGCTCTCGCGTGGCTCGCGTACCTCCATACTGACCTGTAGATACGGCAACCTGATAAACTATGGACAAACCCGCCGGAGCCGGCACTCGGGTCACGACTGCCGCGCCGTGACCCGCTCGGCCAGCAACCGACCGGCCTTCGTCGCCACCCGGAACGGGCCCGAGGTCGCCGCCGAGGCGACCCGACGGGCCCAGGCGGTCCTCGACGGCGAGGCGGACGCCGAGTCGCTGGCCGAGGAGTTCGTCGAACGGGACATCAATCCGGGAACGACGGCCGACCTGACGGCCGCGGCGCTGTTCGTGGCCCTCGAGCGGGGGCTGGAGGTGTGACGATGGCGGAGTGGCCCGTCGCGCTGCGGGGCGTCACCGAGTCGGTCGTGACGACGCTCGGCCCCAACGAGCGGTGGAACGTCGCTGCCCTGGGGCTGTTCGCCGGCGACCCGGTGACGGCCCGCACCTGGGGCCGGACCCGGACCTGGCGCAACTTCCGGGAGCGGGGCGGCGGCCACGTCCAGTTCACCCGGGACCCCGTGGACTTCGTCGACGCCGCCTGCTCGGTCCGCGAGACAGGTGACCCGGTGCTCGAGAGCGCCGACGCCTGGGTCGAGGTTGAGGTCGAGTCGACCGCCGAGGGAGCCGAGGGGGACACCCAGTGGGTCGACTGGGAGCTCAGGCCGGTCGAATCGGCGGTCGTCACCCGGACCGTCCCGACGACGAACCGCGGATACAGCGCGGTCGTCGAGACCACCGTCGCGGCCTCGCGGCTCGACGTCCCGGGGTACGATACCGAGGAACTCCGGGACCGAATCGCGTACTTCACCGACGTCATCGAGACGTGCGGCGGCGAGCGGGAGCGGGAAGCGCTCCGGCGGCTCCGGGAGTACGAGGACCTGTGACCGGCCGGCGGGCGTCTATCCGTCCGGTCAGGTCGACGTGCCGGGGGGCGTCCGGGCGGGCCGGGGCTCGACGGCCCTTTCGAACCTTTTTTGAGTGCCACTCCAGTAGGCACGGGTACCAATGGCCATCAAGCCCGCCTACGTCAAGAAGACCGCGAAACTCCTCATGGAACGGTATCCGGACGCGTTCGGCGACGACTTCGAGCACAACAAGGAGCTGGTGACGGAGCTGACGAACGTCGAGTCGAAGGGCGTCCGGAACCGGATTGCCGGCTACATCACCCGGAAGCAGCGCCCCGCCCAGCCGGCCTGAGCGGACCCGTTCTGCCCGCTCCCGAGTCCTGCAGCGGCCCTCGGAGACGACTGCGCCATTCCCAACCGTTTTCCACTGGCTTGCCGTACCCGAGGACAATGTCATCCCGCGTAGCAGTCCTCGGCGCGACCGGCGCCGTCGGACAGCGACTCATCCAGCTTCTCGACCCGCACCCACAGTTCGAGGTCGCCGCGCTCACCGCCTCTTCGGACAGTGCGGGGCGACAGTACCGCGACGCCGCGAAGTGGCGCGTCGAGGCGCCCATTCCGGAAGACGTCGCCGACATCACGGTCACCGAAACCGACCCGGACGCGGTGCCGGACGACGTCGATCTCTGTTTCTCGTCGCTGCCCTCGAGCGTCGGCGCGACGGTCGAACCCGAGTTCGTCGAGGCCGGCTACGTCGTCTCGTCGAACTCCTCGAACGCCCGGATGGACGACGACGTGCCGCTGACGATTCCGGAGGTCAACCCCGACCACCTCGGACTCATCGAGGTGCAGCGCGACGAGCGGGGCTGGGACGGCGCCCTCGTCAAGAACCCCAACTGCTCGACGATAACGATGGTGCCACCGCTCGCCGCCCTCGACGGGTTCGGCCTCGAGCGCGTCCACGTCTCCACGCTGCAGGCCGTCTCCGGCGCCGGCTACTCCGGGGTCGCGTCGATGGAGATACTCGACAACGTCCTTCCCCACATCGGCGGCGAGGAACGGAAGATGGAGACCGAATCCCGGAAGCTGCTGGGGACCTTCGACGGCGCAACGGTCCACCTCCACGACACGGCCGTCTCGGCGTCCTGCAACCGGGTGCCGACGCTGGACGGGCATCTGGAGAACGTCTGGGCGGACCTGGCCGAGGACCCGGCGCCGGAGGCCGTCGCCGACGCGATGCGGGAGCAGCCCAGCCTCGACCTCCACTCCTCACCCGACCCGCTCATCGAGGTGTTCGAGGAACCCGACCGACCCCAGCCCCGGATGGACCGGATGCTCGGCGGCGGGATGGCCGTCGCCGCCGGTGGCATCGAAGAAACGCCCGACGGCGTCCAGTTCAACTGCCTCGCACACAACACCATCCGCGGCGCCGCCGGCGCGAGCGTCCTCAACGGGGAACTGTTGCTGGGGGAAGGCTACATCTGAGACGGCGTGCTACGATTCGACACCTGCGGGCTGCTCGCGTTCTTCTGCAACGGGTTCCCAGCCGTCGATAGGTAGACAGCGTCGTCGACGGGAGCTACATCGTCCGTGCGAGACGAGGGTTCAAGTACCGGGACGGGACCACCGTCGGTGTGCGCTGAGCGACGCCGGCGGTCCGCCGAGGCGGGAGCGCGGTGTACGGGCCGCCGAAGGAGACCACACCGCCTGCTCGCTCTCCCGAAAGCGACGCCTGAGCCGACCGAAACACGGGCGGATGCCCGAACGCCTCCTCGGTCGCCAGCCACGGGTCACGGCCTACCTCGGGGGACTGGTCGTCGGCCCGTCGACGGTGATTGCCGGCTTCGACGCAGCCGGACTACCAATCGCCTGGTCGGTGTCGCCGGCCGCCTTCGCCGGCTACGCTTTGGTCGGTCTTTTCCGGGGGTCCTCCGGGCGTTCGTGGCCAGCTATCTCAGCGGGAGTCTCGTCGCCGGCTGGATGATCGGCTCGATTCCCGCCGCAGGTCGGGTCGGGGCCGCGTTCCTTGACGGGTCGCCGAGGGGTGCCCCGTTTCCGGTCGTGGGGGTCCTCTGCGTCGGCTCGGCTACCGACGGAGTCGGCTTCGTCGCAGCTACCGAGAGGCACCGGCGGGGCGCGAGCTCAGAAGAATCCATCTTCCTCCGGCGCGAGTCGAGACACTGCTCCTGGCGGCGTTCTCCGTCGCCGCTGGCCTCGCGTCGCTCGTTGCGGTCGATGTCGCCGGGTAGCGGCGAATCGACCCGCACTCAGAACCGCTCGGCCGGCAGCACGGAGACCGGTTTGTCGACGTTCTCGAGAACCTCGCAGGTCGTCGACCCGATCGTCGAGAGCCCGCCCTGTCTCGTCGGCCCCATGATTATCTCGTCGATGTCGTTTGCCCGGACGAAGTCGACGATCTCCCGCCCCGGGGCTCCCGGACGACGGATCGTCCGCACTTCCCCCTCTTCGGCGAGTCTCACCTGTGCGGTGTCAAATGCCGCCTGTCGGTCGTCGCGCTCGCCCGGCACGTCCACGGTGAGCACGTAGATCGCGTCGCTGTCGGTGAGTTTCTCCTCGAGGTTCTCGCAGGCGGCCTCCGTCGTCTCGGCGGCGGCCGTCGCCACGCGGTACCGGGTCATCGTCCCTGCATACGCCAGGCGAGGCTAATTCCTCTCGGCCCCGAGTACCTCGTTGCGCAGGGGTCGGTCGTCGGTGAGCCGCTCGACGTTCTCCGCGACGATGTCGGCGAGCCGCTCGTAGTACTCGGGGGTCGCGCCCGCGGTGTGCGGCGTCACGACGACGTCCTCGAACCCCCAGAGTGGGTGGTCGTCCGGCAGCGGCTCCGGGTCGGTAACGTCGAGCACCGCGCCGCCGAGCCGCCCACGTCTGAGGGTTCGTACCAGGGCGTCGGTTTCGACCACCGCACCGCGGGCGATGTTCACCAGCACGGCCTCCGGCGGGAGGGTACCGAACTCCTCTTTGCCGATCAGCCCACGGGTCTCCTCGGTCAGTGGACAGCAGAGGACGAGGTAGTCGGTCCGTGCGAGCGCGTCGTGGAGGCCGTCAGGGCCGAGCACCTCGTCGGTCGGCCCGCCCGCCGACGGACGTCGACGGACGCCGAGTGTGGTCACGTCGAAGGGGTCCAGCCGTTCGACGATGGCGGACCCGATGGCGCCGAGGCCGACGACGGTGACCGTCGACCCGGCGAGTTCACCGGGGTCGGTGGGCTGCCACCGGTCGGCCCGCGCCGCCTCGTGGAGCCGTCGCGAGAACGAGAGTATTGAGCCGACGACGTGCTCTGCGGCGTTGGGTGCGTGCACGCCGGCCGCGTTCGTCACCGCGACGCCCGCGTCCTCGAGCGCGTCCGTCGGGAGGTGTCCGTAGCCGGCGTACGTACAGGCGAAGAGTCTGATGTCGCGGGCGTCGTCGAGCATCGACGGGTCGACTCGCGGGCCGGTTACGACGTCGGCCGTGCCGACCCGTTCGCGTTCCTCGGCCGGGGTCCTCGCGTGGACGACCTGGTGGTCCCGGAGTCGGTCCCGGAGCGCGTCGGCGTACTCCGCTGCGGGGAGCCTGTGGACCCCCTCGCGCAGAACGAGCAGCTTCATGCACGCGCGTTCGACGCCCGGGATAATCAAGCCTCGCGGTCGCCGGGGACGACCACGACCGGAACCGTCGCCTGTTCGACGATTGCCTCGGCTGTCTCGCCGAGCGGGCCATCGGTAGCGGTGCCGACGACGACCTCGTCGGCGCCGTCGGCCGCCTCGAGCAGTCGATTCACGTCGACGGATTCGCCGGCGAGTTGCTTCGTCTCGAGGGAGGCACGTCCGAGGAGTCGTGCGTTCGCGACGTTCAGCGCGTCCCCGGCGTCACGGCTATCGTCGCTGCCCACGGCGACGACCGTGACGGTATCGTCCGTTTCGAGTCGTTCTTCGAGGTGGTCGCAAGCGGCTGCGGTCGCGTGGACTGAGTCGGTTGCGACGAGGTACTGCATATCCAGCGTTCGTGGGCCGCCATCACGACGCTTCCGGTCGCGCCGAATCGGTACGCGCCGACACCGGCGAACCGGTCACTTTCGCTATCGGGGTTAGATTTATTACCCTCCATGGCAATAGTTCGCAATCCCCACTGAGGCCGTGGGCGCATACGGACGTCCCGTCTCGAATCGGCGACAGCCGAAACGGGAGGGGATGGGGGCCGACGCCGACGCGCCCTGACGGGCGAAAAGGCCCAGGTCCCGAAGGAGAACCGAAGCGGCCCGTTGCGCCGCCGCCGCGGCGGTGGCGGGCGAAGACCAACTAGCGGACCACGCGTAAGCGGGGTTCGTGAATACGACGGCACGCCGGGGTGACCCGGCTGAAGGGAGCTCGCGACGGCAACGCCGGTGAGAACCCGGCTCCCGCCGGTCGAGGAGGCCGGACGAGGTCGACATTGCTCGGCCGAAGTCCACCGCCTCCGTCGACGCCGGCAAGACCCGGTGGGAACCCGGGTAAAGCCAGGCGAGCACTCGAGCGGCGGTGAAATCCCGCCGAAAGCCGTCACCGGTCGCGCGGGCCGTGGACAACGTCTCCCGGCCGGTGCATCACCCGCGGTCTCGGTGGGTACTCGACATTCTTGAGCTACTGGACTCACTCGCCGACGAACTCGGGGTCGTCGTCGTCGCCGAAGGCGGCGTGACCGCGCGCGAAGTCCTCGGTGTTCGTCAGCCCCGCGATCGTCTCGGCCTCGGCGTCAAGCTGGGCGGCCAGCGGGTTGTCGAAGCTCTCGACGAGGAGCCGTTTGGTCGCCGCGTGCGCCCTCGTCGGGCCCTCTGCGAGCCGTGCGGCCTCGGCTTCGAGGCGCGCTTCGAGCGCATCAGCCGGGACCGTCTCCGTCACCAGCCCGACCTCAGCGGCCTCCTGGGCGGGGACGGGCTCGTCGCGGAAGGCGAGCTCCTGGGCGCGCCGGAGCCCCACCAGCCGCGGCAGGAGGTACGTCGAGCCGCCGTCGCCGGACAGCCCGATGCGGGGGTAGGCGAACTCCAGCCGCGCGTCGTCGGCGATGAGGACGATATCGCCGCAGATGGCCGGCCCCAGGCCGCCGCCGGCGGCGACGCCGTTGATTCCGGTCACGACCGGCTTCGGTGCCCGAACCAGCTGGCCGACGAACTCGTGGAGGTTGCCGGCCAGCGACCGCAGCCGGGGTTCGTCGCTGCCGTCCCCCGAAAGCATAGTCAGGTCGGCGCCGGTGTTGAAGACCGGTCCGTTGCCAGTCACGGCGATCGCCCGGACGGCGTCGTCGCTGACGAGGTCGTGGACGGCGTCGACGAGCTCCTCGCTCATCCGCTCGTTCAGCGCGTTGTGCGCGTCCGGTCTGTCGAAGGCGAGTCGACCGACGGCGTCCGCTCGAGACACTTCGATGGTCCGGTAATCGGACATACGGGAACGGACGGCGCCCGGGGTCTTAAGCGTCGGCGGGCGACGCCGATCGTGCGGTCACTCTTCGGCGTCGAAGCGTCGGTCGACGCTCTCGGCGTGGGCCTCGAGTCCCTCCGCGCGCGCCAACGTCGTGACCGTCTCCCGCAGGTCCGCGAGCGCCCCCTCGCCGAGCTTCTGGACCGTACTCGAGCGGAGGAAGTGGTCGACTGACAGGCCGCCGGCGACCGTCGCGAGCCCGCCCGTGGGGAGGACGTGGTTCGGGCCGCTGGCGTAGTCGCCCGCCGCGACCGGCGAGTGGGCGCCGAGGAAGACGCTGCCTGCCGAGTCGATGCGGTCGAGGACGGCCTCGTCGTCCTCGGTGACTATCGAGAGGTGTTCGGCGGCGTACTCCTCGGCGAAGAGGACGGCCTCGGACATCGACCGCGCCAGCAGGACTCCGGAGGCGTCGTTGTCCAGGGCCTCGCGGATGATGTCGCTGCGGTCGCGCTCGCGGGCCTGCCGGTCGCATGCGTTGGCGACCGCCTCGGCCGTGGCCTCGTCGGCGGTGACACAGACGACGGAGGCGTTCGGGTCGTGTTCGGCCTGGGCGACCATGTCCGCGGCGACGAGGTCCGGGTCGGCGGTCCCGTCACAGACGACGAGCAACTCCGAGGGGCCGGCGAGGAAGTCGATTTCGACGTCGCCGCGGACCGCCGCCTTCGCAGCGGTGACCCACCGGTTCCCGGGACCGACGATCTTCTCGACCGCGGAGACGGTCTCGGTCCCGTAGGCCAGTGCGGCGACCGCCTGGGCGCCGCCGACCTGGTAGACGGCGTCGGCGCCGGCGACGTGGATGGCCGCCATGGTCGCGGCGTTCAGCTCCTCGGCCGGGGGCGTGGTGACCGCGACGTGGTCGACGCCCGCGACGTTCGCGGGGATGATACCCATCAGGGCACTGGAGGGGTAGGCCGCGGTGCCCCCCGGTGCGTAGACGCCGACCCGCTCCAGCGGTCGGAACCGCCGGCCGAGTTCCCGCCCGTCGAAGGACGCCCGCCAGTCCTCGGGTACCTGGCGCTCGTGGAACGCACGGACGTTGGCGGCGGCCGTCTCGATGGCCTCGCGCACGTCGTCGTCGACCGACTCGTAGGCGCGCTCGGTCTCGTCGGTGATATCGAGGTTGCCGACCTCCACGTCGTCGAACTCGCTGGAGAACGACCGCAGAGCGACGTCGCCCTCGGTCCGGACCCGGTCGATGATGTCGTCGACGTCGTCCCGGACGGTGCCGACGCCGGCGTCGCGCTCGAACAGCGCGGCCCGGTCGTCCGGCGAGAGGTCCGCGACGGCTCTGACGTTCATGTCTCGACGGTCGGCCGCTGTGGGCAAAGCGGTTTCCATCGCCGAGGCGCCGACACGCTCTTCACCCGACCCCGTCTCGAGTCCTCATGGGCACCGACGACGGCGACGATGTCAGGGTCTGGCTCGTCGAGCGGACCTACGGCGACGACGAGTTGAACATCGTCATCCTGACGTACGCGACGCTGGACGGCGAGCGGTACTTCCGCAAGGAGCGGGCGCTGACGAGCTTCACCGGTCCCTCGCGGGAGACGACCGCCGCCGTCGAGGTAGACCCGAACGACCTCGGGCGGACGCCGGAGGAGGACCGGGAGCACTTCGCCGACGCCGCCCGGCGGACTGCCGAGCGCAACGCCCCCGACGACGCCATCTGATACGGACGGGCGTGACTGCCGCCGACGGCCCGTCCTTCGGGGGCGGGTTTGCGACGGTCGCCTCCGTGTCGGTTGCTCCGAACCTGGTCACACCAGTCCACGCGAGCGTTCCGACGCTCCCGCGCGGACGAAAAACCATATGTCCGCCGGGACCCTTGTGGCGGACGATGCTGAGCGCCGTCATGGAGGATTACATCAAGGCGATCTACTCCATCCAGGACAAGAGCGACGAGCGGGTCAGCACTTCGGAGCTCGCTGACTACCTGGACGTGACCTCCCCGACGGTGTCGAGCATGCTGACGAAGCTCGAACAGCGGGGCCTCATCGACCGCGAGGAGTACCGTGGCGTGACGCTCACCGAGGAGGGCGAGGTGGTCGCCCTCGAGATACTGCGGCACCACCGTCTGCTCGAGGCGTTCCTGACCGAGCACCTCGACTACGACTGGGCCGACGTCCACGAGGAGGCCGACCGCCTCGAGCACCACGTCTCCGACGAGCTCACGGAGCGCATCGCCGAGACACTGGACGACCCGGGCGTCGACCCGCACGGCGACCCGATACCCGACGCCGACCTCGAGCTGCCGGACCCAGGCGAGACGAGCCGGCTCTCGATGGCCGAGGAGGGCGACACGGTCGTCGTCCAGCGCATCCGCCACCAGGGCGACGAGGAGCTGCGCTACCTCTCGGGTGCGGGCATCGAGCCCGGGGTCGAACTCGAGGTGCTGGAGATCGCGCCGTTCGGGCTCGTGACCGTCGAGACGCCGGCGGGCGAACAGAGCCTGCCGGAGGACATCGCGAGAATCATCGAGACGGCGCCAGCGACCGAAGCCGAGGTCTGAGCACGTACCAGGCTGCAAGCAGCAGGACGATGACGAGGCCGCCGAGGAAGAACGCGACGACTGGGTCGAAGGCGGTCGCGGTCTCGGCGGCGGCGTCCATGCTCCGGACTGCGGCGTCGTCGCCGCTCGCGCTCTCGCCCCCGGCGCCGGCGAGCGACGGGAGGTTGTCGGTGGAGGCGGCGAAGACGACCGTGGCGAGTCCGAGCGTGAGGACGAGCCCGAAGAGCGCCTTCAGCTGGTCTCGCAGCCGGGAGCCGTCCGTCTCGTCGCCGGCGAAGAGCACGACCGCCTCGCTGGCGGGCGCGTAGATGGTCATCTCGTTGCCCTTCTCCGAGTAGCCGGTGCCGGCGGGCTCGATGAGGCCCGCCGCCTCGAGGTTCTCGAGGTGGTAGTGGACGTTTTGCAGCGAGGTGCCGACCTCGTCCTGGATCTCCGAGGGGGTCCGTGGCTCATCGTAGGTGGCGGAGAGCACCCGGCGTGCGGTCTCCGAGCTCAGCGCGTCGAAGGCGTCGGCCGCGCGGTCGCCGTCGATGTCGAGAACCCGAGGCTCGTCGGGCGACGGTGACACGTCGAGGCGGCTCGGTAGCAGGCTCATCACCCGTCCGTACCACCCCACGTTCGATAGCCGTTACGTAATGTGAAAGGGTCGTTTCACTCTTCGAGCGGCCGGATGCCCGAGACGGCCAGCACCGACCGGCCGGTCAGGAGGACGACGAGGACGCCGGCGGAGAGCATCGTCGGCGCCGAGAGCAGCCGGGCGGTGTCGGCCGAGACGACCAGCCGGGAGAGCCCCATGAGCACGAAGCTAAACAGGAGGAGCCCGAGGGCGAGTATCGAGAGCTTGGCGAAGGTGTTTCGTCGCATCGCCGTCGCTACTCGCTGGGGCGTCAGAGAACAAAAGCGTGGGTCCCCGGGCTCAGATGTAGTCCTCTTGCTCGAGGCCGTCCATGATGTCGTCGACGAGGTCGTCGACGGACTCGTAGGGGAAGTCCTGCTCGCCGCCGGCCTTCGTGTTGAGCTCCATCGCCGTCATCGAGAAGTCCCCCGACTCGAACGTCGTGCCGGGGCCCTGCGGTAGCGCCGGCACGAGGTCCATCGGACTGTTGACCGGGTAGTCGGCACCCTCGAACGCTTCGACGAACTGCTCGCGGAGATCGTCTCTGTCGACCATTGCATCCATTGGTGAAACACACACCCAATTTAATGTTGTGCTACGCGTGGCCGGTCCGCTCACGCCGTGACAGGCCGCCAGGACAGCTCCCGGGGGTCGTCGCCGTGGCCGCCGGTCGAGCTCCCTCGGTCCGGGTGCCCGTCGTCGGGGGCTCACCACCACCGGCGAGTTAATGACCCCACTGACCGTACCGTCTCCGTGGACGACGACCACGGCTCGCCGGACCAGTCGGCGGAGGACGTGCTGGCTCGCCTGTTCCGCAGCGGTCGGACGAACGCCGCCATCGCCTGGCTGCTCGTCGGGGTCCTCGCCGTGACCTTCGTCGAATCCATCCTGGGATTCGACCGGCTCTGGATGGGCTTCGTGGCGGCGACGGCGGCCGTCGTCCTCGTTCCTCCCGTCGCTCACCGGGCGGGTGATGCTGCCGTGGGAACCGCTCGTGCTGGCGTTGCTCCCCGTCCTCGTCCGGGCCCTGCTTGGCGGCGAGCTCGGCACCTTCGCCTATTACCTCTCCGTCTCGGGGCTGGCGCTCATCATCACCGTCGAACTGCACGTGTTCACGGAGCTGCGGATGACCCACTGGTTTGCGGTCATCTTCGTCTCGATAACGACGATGGCCTCGGTGGCCGCCTGGACCGTCGTCCGGTGGACCCTCGATCGATGGCTGGGTACCTCGTTTCTGACCGACAACGAGGCGCTGATGACGGAGTGGGCCGCCGTCGCCGTCGCGGGTCTGGCGGCCGGGTACTCTCCGACGCCTACTTCAAGCGGCGGGGCCGCCGGCTCCGGCGCCGACTCCGGCGGGTGATACACCGATGACGCTTCTGCCGCGGCCGTCAGTGCGGGGCCAGCGCCGACTCACCCGGACGATGCAGGTGCTGCTCGTCGGCATCGTCGCCTGCGGCATGGTATTCGCACAGCCGAAGGCGATCGTCAACGGCACCATCGCCCTGCTGGTCACGTTCCTGCCCGCCCTCCTCGAGCGGAACTACGACATCCCGCTTGACCCCTGACCGGGGTCCGGATCACGGCCGCCGTGTTCCTGCACACGCTCGGATCGGCGGCGCTGTACGCCCGCGTCGGCTAGTGGGACCACCTCACGCACGCGACCTCGGCCTCGCTCGTTGCCGGGGTTACACCTTCGCCCGGGGCGTCGACCTCCACAGCGACGAGATAAACCTGCCGCGGCGGTTCTTCTTCGTCTACGTGGTCGTCGTCGTGCTCTCCTCCGGCGTCCTCTGGGAGCTCTTCGAGTTCCTGCTCGACGCCGTCGCGGCCCGGACGGCCATCACGATGCCGCTCGCGCAGTTCGGCCTCGACGACACCGTCCGCGACCTGCTGTTCAACTCGGTCGGGGCGCCGGCCGTCGCCGCCGTCGGACAGGCCCCCCTCTCGGAGGCGCTCGAGACCGTCCGCCGGGAGCTGTCGGCCGACGAGTAGGCCCGAAACGGTTTAGCACTCGGCGGCAAATGTTGCTGCTTATGGGGACGTGTCCGCACTGCGAGGCCCAGGTCACCGTCAGGACCGAACTCGTCGCGCCCGGGGCGTACGACGACGACAACGTCCCGATGCCTGGCGAGGAGATACAGCTCGAGCAGGGTGCCCGCACCTTCCAGTACGTCTGCCCGGAGTGCGAGGCCATCCTGGGTGCCGGCACGCACAAGTGGGCACGGTAGGGGCCAGCGTCCGCGGTCGGTCGGCCACGGTCCGCGCCCGTTGTGGTCCTGCCGAGCATACGGTGGACCTTTGTAAATTTAAGATGGCCTAAAACGAACGGACGACGAGGCTCAGGAGGCGATGTCGGGGCG
>PXQM01000192.1 GCA_003021325.1 Halobacteriales archaeon QH_10_70_21 | reverse complement strand
GTGACGCCCTCGAGGGCGTCCGCGAGCATCGGCACGAGGTCGCCGACCCAGATGGGCTGGAACCGGGTCTTCCCGCCGCCGGGCAGCGGCGTGAGGTAGGGCGGCGCCAGCCGCTTCGTGTAGGGGATGAACTCGCCGCCGTCGCCGAAGACGACCGAGGGCCGGAATATCGTCCACTCGAGGTCGGAGTCCCTGACGATGGCCTCGGCCAGCCCCTTCGAGCGGATGTAGGCGGTGTCGCCCTCCGGGTCGGCACCGAGCGCGCTCATCTGGAGTATTCGGCCGACGCCGTGCTCCTCGGCGGCGCGGACGACGTTCCCGGTCCCGTCGCGGTGGACCTCGAAGTGGGCCTCGTTGCCGCCCAACGGCCGGAACAGCGGCGGCAGCGCCACCAGGTTGACGACGGCGTCCTGTCCCTCGAAGGCGGCCTCGATGGAGTCGTAGGCGGAGACGTCACCCATCGCCCGCTCGACGCCGGCGGGCAGGTCCGCGTCCCTCGGGGACCGCGAGAGGGCAGTCACCTCGTGGCCCCGCCCGTCGAGTTCCTCGCACAGCGCCTCGCCGATGAAGCCGGTACCGCCGACGACCAGGATTCGCATATAAAGGCCCTACTCCCGGGGATGACTTAAATGGAGGTGAACGCCGACGAGCGGTCAGAAATCGCCGAGCGCGGACTGCTCGGCGGCCGCGAGCAGGTCCTCGCAGGTCGACCACGAGCGCCGGGCGCAGGCGGGGAGTTCGCCGGTCCGCTCGAGGTGCTCCCGGAGGAACGTCCGGGTCGTCGGGTCGCTCGGGTAGCCGCTGCCGACCTCGCCGAAGGCCGCCGAGAGCGCCGCGACGTGTCGCTCGCGGGCGCTCTTGGCGACGACGCTCGCGGCCGCGACGAGGTCGTCGGACGCGTCGGCGCCGTGCCGTGCCGCCACCTCGGCGCCGGCGTCGACCCGGTCGGCCACCCTGGCGGCGAAGCGGTCGGCGTCGACGTCGCCGGCGTCACAGAGGCCGGCGTCGCCCTCGGCGATCACCGACGCGAGCGCCTCGGCGTGGGCCGCGACCGTGAGGTCGTTCATGTTGCCCGCGTCGATGCGTTCGGGCGGTATCTCGGCGATGCCGACCGCGATCCGGTCGTCGTCGCGGAGCCGCCCGGCCAGCCGCTCCCGCCGGTCGTCGCCGA
Source organism: Halobacteriales archaeon QH_10_70_21 (assembly GCA_003021325.1). Next base: position 3,052 of record PXQM01000192.1, on the reverse strand, counting down.
TTCGCTTGGAGTCGTCGAGGCCGTCGGGCAGCGCCTCGCGGGGGCCCCGGACCGCGGCGGCGAACATCGACCCCAGCACCGGTCCCTTGCCCGCCTCGTCGACACCGAACTCCATGCTAGGCGGTCGAGGGCGGGGCGGGAAAACGTTTCGTGGGTCGCTACTGCAGCGAGGATAGCGCCGTCTGGAAGCTCTCGTCGTCGAACTGCTCGGCGAGGTCGGCGGTCTCGTCGCGGAGCTTCTCGATCTCGGCCAGCAGGTACTGGTACTGGGGGTCGTCCTCGAGCTCCTCCTGGGTGTGCTCGTTCTCGAGTACGATCTGCTTCGAGATGGCTGCGAACAGCTTGCGGACGTTCTCGTCGTAGACCCGCCGGTGCAGCAGGTGGTCGATGAGCTCCAGGAGCTCGTCTTCGCGGACCGGCTTCGTGACGTAGGCGTCGAACCCCATCTCGACGACGTCGACCTCGGGTTCGACGGCGGTGACCATCGCGACCTGGCAGTCCGCACCCCGGTCGCGGAGCATCGAGAGGACCGCACTGCCGTTCATCCCCGGTAGCTGGCGGTCGAGCAGCACGACCTCGACGTCCTCGTCGAACTTCTCGAGGGCCTCCGGGCCGTCGTCGGCCACCCGGACCGGGTACTTCTGGGCGGCCCAGCCGCTGTACAGCTCGGCGAGTTCTGGCTCGTCCTCGACGACGAGGATGACGTCTTCGGTCATGTCCGTGCGGGCAGCTCGTCGGCATCTATGACCGAGGACGATAATAAACTCCCGGTTGGATATGTCACGAAGCGGTCCGTATTTATCGCCGGCCCGGCGCGCAACGCCCGTGCGGACGGTCGGCCGCGCTACTCGTCGGGGGTCGCCGGCTCGCCGGCCCGCTCGCGTCGGAACTCGTCGGTCAGAAACGGCCCGTCGACGCCCTCGACGTCCAGCACGTCCAGGGCGGTCACCGTCGCGTCGACGCCGAGCAGTCCCGCGAGGCTCGGCTCCGTCCGGCCCTCGTCGCCGCTCATCAGCTCCTTGATGTAGAGGCCGCCCTCGCCGTGGACGTCGACGACGGCGGTGCGGTCGTCATCGAGGTCGCCGTCGACCGACAGCACCTCGCGCTCGCGGACCCTGTCGGCACGGCGGTGGTCGACGCGGTGCGGCGTCCGCTGGTCGACCGTGGCGCCGTCGAGGTCGGCGAGGGCGGCCTCGAGGTCGGTCTCCGCGACCGGCTCGTCGAACTCGACGGTCGCGCGGTAGGTCTTCGTCGCGTCGTGCTCCTTGACCCGCGCCACCATCTCGTGGCTGACGAACGCGAGGGCCTCGACGGCGACCTTCTCGCTCTCGTTGACCTCGCTCGCCAGCTCCCCGAGGTCGGCGTCGCGCCGCCGGGGCTTCTTGACCTCGAGGACGAACGGCCGGCCGGAGCCGAGCATCAGGGCGTCGACGTCCTCGCGGCCGGCGCCGTGGAAAACCGCCTCGGTCCCGCGGAGGGCGCTGAGGAACGGCGGCGCGACCAGCTCCTCGACGCTCTCGTCGTACGTGTCCCACTCCGTCTGGGGGATGCCGCGCTGCAGCTTCCGGTAGCGGCCGTACACCGACACGGAGTTGCGCTGGACCTCGACGGCGTCGGCCTCGAGGTCCAGGAGGAACTGGACGTCGGGTCGCTGGAAGTCGACCTCGGCGCCGAGGCGCGCGCCGACGCGGCGGCCGACCTCGCGGTTCAGCTCGGTCTTCAGCGGCTCGCCGGCCTCGGGGTCGAGCCCGGCCTCCTCGCGCAGCAGCCGGTCGTTCTCCTCGAGCAGCGGCGGCACGCGGGTGCCGACCTGGTAGGTGTAGAGTTCGGTGTCCCCGAGGGCGTCGACGAGCCGGTCGGCCAGTTCGTCGAACCGCTCGCAGGTGCCCTCGCAGACCCAGCACTCCGCGTCGGGCGTCTCGAAGGGCTCGTCGTCGGCCAGGGCGACGGTCGTCCGGAGCGCCCGGCCCCGCTCGGCGTCGGTCAGCCCGAAGCTCCGGTCGGCGACGGGCCGGCCGAGACAGGAGTCACACAGCGGGCCCGTGGCCAGCAGGCCGCGGGCGTCGTCGATGGGGCTCATTGTCGGTCCTGCGTGTTCCGGGGGTAACACGCTTGCCATCCGCCACGGGGCCGGGGCGACCGGCCGGCGCTGGTCCCCGTCTTTCAACTGCCGTCGGTCCGTAGACGGAGCCATGCGTCACGCGCGTCCGCCGGTCGCCCCCGGCCGGCGGGACCCGGAGCGAGGAAGCCGCCAGGTCGGGGCGAGGCCCGCCGCGGGCCCGCGATGAACCGCGACGTGCTGTCGGAGCGCTCGGTCTCCCGGCCGGAGCTGGCGGTGTTCGTCTCGGGGGTCGCCAGCATGGGTCTGGAGATACTCGCCGGGCGCATCGTCGCCCCCCAGTTCGGGAGCAGCATCTACACCTGGGGGACCATCATCGGCGTCTTCCTGGCGGCGCTGAGTCTGGGATACTACCGCGGCGGGAAGCTGGCGAGCCGGCGCGCGGACACCCGGCACCTGGTCCGGCTGCTCGTCTGGACGGCCGTCTACGTCGCCGGGCTGGTGTTCGCGGGCGACCTCCTGTTGCGCTCGACGGTCGCGTTCCCGCTGCCCAGCCGCGCCGCGTCGCTGCCGGCCGTCGTCCTGCTGTTCGGGCCGCCGACCTACCTGCTGGGCTTCGTCAGCCCCTACGCGGCCGAGCTCTCCGACAAGGAGGGGACCGGCAAGGCGTCCGGCCACGTCTACGCGGTGGGGACTGTCGGCAGCATCGTCGGCGCCTTCGGGACGACCTACGCGCTGGTTCCGACCCTCGGGACCGACGCCATCGGCTTCCTCTTCGGCGTGCTCCTGGTCGGGACGGCGGGGCTTTTGGCCTGGCCCGAGCCGTCCCGGGAGACGATCGAGACGGTCCTCGGGGTGGCGCTCCTGCTGACGGCCGCCATCGGGACCGGCGTCGCCGGCGTCGCCCCAGAGGGACGGGTCGTCTACGAGACCCAGACCGAGTACCAGGAGCTCCGCGTGGTCGACCTCGGCGACACGCGGACGCTGTACCTC
>PXQM01000191.1:15146-20691 GCA_003021325.1 Halobacteriales archaeon QH_10_70_21 | reverse complement strand
CCCCGTCGTCGGCTCGTTTCCCTTCCCCGCTCGCCATCCGTTGTCTCGCTTCGCTCGGTAACCCTGCCTCAGTCAGCGCGAGAGTCCTGCCCGTCCCGTGAGCGACGAGTGGTCCGACACCAGTCGGAACCGAGGACCGAACAGGGCGGGCGTGAATCACGTCATTTTCGCGCTGCTTTCTCCGGATTTATGATTGCCGGGGTCGTATCTTCCGACACCAACTCGGGAAACGTGGGTGTGAACTGGCGTGCACCAGGTATCAGAAACGCGAGCCTGCCCGAGTCAGACGCGGACGTGAGTCCCGGTCGGGTGGATGGCACCGCCCGCAGGGGCCAAGCGGATGCCCAAGCACACCACTCCCGAAAGGGACCGGCGGCCTGCGTGCACCCCGGAGTACCCGTACGGGGAGTCTTGCCTCCGGTGGGGTCGGAGTGGCCGACCCCACGCGAGAGGAAACCTCGGCGTGTACGCCGAGGAGGATGTCATTCCTCGAATCCGTCCTCGAATCGGAACGTCCCGTTCCGCTGGACGACCTCGCCGTCGACCTCCAGCCTGGAGGCCTCCGAGACGTCGGTTATCATGTCGACGTGGACGGCGGAGTCGTTGCCGGACTCGCCCTCGGGAAGGTTCATGTCGTAGGCCCGGCCGACCGCGAGGTGGACGGTGTCGCCCATCTTCTCGTCGAAGAGGATGTTGTCGGTGGCGCGGTCGATGCCGCGGTTCATGCCGATGCCGAGCTCGCCGAGCCGTCGCGCGCCCTCGTCGGTCTCGAGGACGCTCGCTATCTCGGCCTCGCCCTGCTCGGCGGCGAAGTCGACGACCTCGCCGCCCCCGAACGTCAGGTGGACCCCTCGAACCCGCGTCGAGTTGATGGTCATCGGCACGTCGAAGAACACCTCACCTTCGGTGTCGTAGGGCGCGGTGAACACCTCGCCCGACGGGAGGTTGTGCGAGTCGTAGGCCACCGACGCCGCGGAGTTGACGGCGGTCCGGCCCTCGATGGCCATCGTCAGGTCCGTCGGCGGCTGGTCCTCCCGCTCCGTGACGAGCCGGACCTCGCTGCCCTCGTCGAGTATCTCCTTCATCTCGGCCATCTGGTCGGCCAGCGCCTCCCAGTCGCGCAGGACGGCGTCGTAGACGAACTCCCGGTACTCCTCGTAGGCCATGCCGGCCTGCTGGGCGAGGCTCCGGGTCGGGTGGACCGTCGAGACCCAGTCGGTTGCCATCCGGGCCTCCCGGATGTCGGTCCGGGCCCGCGAGGAGGCCTGCCGGGTGTCGCTCGCGACGTCCGCCAGGGCGGTCGTGTTTCGTCCGCCCCCGAGCCGGAGGTAGGCGTCGGCCGCCTCCACGAGCGCGAGTTCGTGGTCGCCGGCCTCGAACTCGCCGTCGTGGGCCTTCAGGTAGGCCCGCGAGACCTCCGCGGCGTCGTAGGTCGTCACGACGTTGGCGCCGACCTCGCCGAGCTTCTCCGCGACGGCGACGGCGAGGTCGTGGGCGTCCTCGGCGACGTCCACGACGACGTCGTCGCCGGGCTCGATGCGCGCGCTCCAGTCGACCAGCACGTCGGCGTGCTCCCGTACGCGGTCGTCCATGTGCCACCCCTACGTCGCGGGGCGATTTATAGCCAGGTCCTCGAGTGGAATCGGGGGCGGGTCGGCGGGACAGCGGCGTTTCGGGTGGAGCGACGGGACGGCAGCCCGAACGTCTCTCGCGAGGCCGGACTCCCGGCTGTGCGGCGAGCGTCGACGGCTGCGTCCGGCGGCCGTGCCGGGCGCCGCGAGAGGACGGTGTCGACGGTGGCGTCAGTCGTCGGCCGGCGTCGGTGCGGCGTCCAGGTCGGACTCCTCGGCGTAGGGGTACCACGTCATCTTCGTGTTGCCGAGGTAGGGGTCCTCGTAGGAGGTCTCCTCGGGTTCGGCGAGCCCGGTGAGGTCGTCCTCCTCGTGGCGGGCGATGAAGTCGCGGAACGACTCCCCCTCGTCGCGGCGCTCCTCGTAGATGCCGAGCAGGTTGCGGACGTAGCCGGGCACCTCGTCGGCGGCGACGCGCATCTCGACCCAGTCGGCGAACTGTGGGTTCTCCCCGAGGCCGCCACCGAGGCCGATATCGAACGCCTCGACCGGCTCGCCGTCCTTGCGGGTCTTCATGCCCCGCAGCGAGATGTCGGCGATCTGCGGCTGGGCACACGAGGCCGTACAGCCGGAGAGGTGGATGTGGAAGTCCTCGACGCCCGGCGGGAGCTTAACGTTGTCCTTCAGCCAGCGGGCGTAGCGGACCATCCGGTTCTTCGTCTCGACGATGGACAGCGAGCAGTACTCGGTGCCCGTACAGGCGATGGAGCCCCGCATGAACGGGTGGGGGTCCGGCGAGTAGTGCTCCAGCAGGTCCTCCTCGAGGAACGCCTCGAGGTCCTCGTCGGCGATGTCGGCGACGATGATGTTCTGCCGCTGGGTGAGCCCGACGAGCTCGGAGCCGTACGCCTCGGCGAGCTCGGCCAGCTCGATGACGTCGTCGGCGCCCATCCGCCCGACGAGGACGGAGAGCCCGACGAAGTTCTGCCCGTCGACCTGGTCGTGGACGCCGACGTAGTCGCCGGCCTCGTCGGCCTTGCCGGCGTTGTAGGTGTACTCCTCGCGGAGGTCCTCGCCGGCGGTCGGCAGCTCGAAGTCGACGTACTCGGCCTGGAGGACGCGCCGGAGCTTCTCCGTCCCCCACTCGTCGACGAGGAACTTGATGCGGGCGTTGAAACGGTCCTCGCGGTCGCCGTGGTCGCGGAACAGCGCGGAGATGCCGCCGGCCACCTGCCTTCCACTTCCGGGGCAGGTTGGCGTGGTCGTCGTTGCCCTTGAACGTGTCGTGGAGGTCCCTGATGACCGGCCAGGCGTCGATGTGCTCGTCGGCGTCCCGGCCCGCCATCGGCGAGCCGACGATGTTGCGCCACGAGTCCCCGCAGGCCTGGATGGTCGAGAGGTCGTGTGCCTCCAGTTTCTCGAATATCTCCGGGACGTCCTGCAGCTGTATCCAGTGGAGCTGGATGGACTGCCGGGTCGTCCAGTCGCAGTAGGCGTCCCCGAACTCGGGGTTGTCGACCGGGCCGGTCGCGTACTCCTTGGCTATCTCGCCGACGACGCGGAGCTGTTCCGGCGTCATCCGGCCGTTCGGCGTCCCGATACGCATCATGAAGTACGACTCCTGGCCCTTCCGCTGGTGGTACAGTCCCCACCATTTGAACCGCTCGAACCAGGCGTCGTGTTCGTCCTCGGGGATGGCGCTCCACCCCTCCTCGGCGAACCGGAAGAGATGGTCACGGACTTCCTCGCCGTAGACCTCGTCCTTCCAGCCCTCGACCTTGCTGGGCATGTGTACGTACTCGGGGCCACCCCGTAAACCGGCGGCCCTCTCGTCAATCCTCCCCGCGTCTCACCTTTACAGGAAAACGATGCCGCTTACTCCGAGCCGTCGGCCGGCCGCGCCAGACGCCGCCGTCGCTCGGGAACGTGGACGCTCGTGGGGTCGACGGCGTAGAAATCGCCATCCCCGGGGTCGACGACCCGTCCGAGCGTCAGCCAGTCGGTGACGCCGCTCTCGCCGCAGGCGATACACTGTCCCGCGATGCGGCCCTCGACGTCCGGGGGGTCGACGCCGATCTCGACGAACCCCTCGGCGAGGAAGTCGGCCATCTCACAGGAACAGAAATCGTGCCGTGCGAGCCACCAGAGGTCGCTCACGTTGACCTCGCGGGAATCGTTGACGCTGAGCCACGCCCCGTCGTCGAGCTGGTGTACCGACGTGGTCATGGCCGGACGGAGGCGACGCGACCGGGTAAGGCCGTCGGAACGAACGGCGGTTGCCGGCCGTCACGGAATTCCACGACGGCGACAGGCGGCGATATCGACTCCCTTCCGGTGGTTCGCGGGCGTTCGGCCGTCGGAGAAAGGGGCAGCACCGTCCGGGAACAGGGAGCAATGGTATTCCTTACAGGTGAGATGCGAGTTAAGAGTGTGAGGCGACTACCGTACGGCGATGAGTGAACGACGGCGGGAGGAGATCCGTCAGCACGCTCCGGCTGACGTCGCTCCCGAGCTGTACGAGGAGGACGGACGATGAGCCGGCCCGCTGACGACGAGCCGGGGGAGGAAATCGACACCAGTCACCTCGACGACGTCGAGGACGGCTGTGGCTGTACCGAGATCTGGGAGCACATGTCCGACGAGCGGGACGACCCGGACGCGTAGCCGCGACGTTTCCCGTCGTTACGGACGGGACGCACATCGGCGAGACGTTTTTCCCCCCACTCTGCGTACCCGATATCGATGAGCCAGGAGCCGGACGAGGAGCCGCCGGCCGACCGCGAGTCGCCGGTCGGCCAGCCGGTCATCCGGGGCGACCCCCGGGTGGCCGGCGAGAGCGCCGTCCAGTTCGACCCGACCGACCCCGGGAGTCTCGCGCGGGCGGCCGACACCGTCGGGCGGTTCGCGTCGAACTCCGTCGGTAGCGAAGACACCGTCTACGTGCTCCGCGGGGCGGCCGCGTGCGCGGCACTGGTCCGGGGAACCGGCTCCTACAAGGCCGCCGCAGAGCGCGCCGGCGGCGGCGTGACCGTCTCCTTCATCCGCAAGTGGGCCCGGGTCCACGACCTGCCGCGCTCCGTCCGGCGGCACGTCGCCCTGGGCGAAATCGCGCCGACGGCCGCAAAGCACATCGCCCGCGTCTCCGGCGAGTCGCGGTTCCTGCTGGCGTGGGCGACCCTGGACCACGGCCTGACGGTCCGGGAGGTCCGCTCGGCGGCCTCCCGGGTGAACGACGGCGGGAGCGTCGAGTCGGCGCTGGCCGCCGAGGGTATCGACCTCGGAGAACTGGAGGTGTCGCTCCCGCCGTCGACCTACCGGGAACTCCGCCGGCACGCCGCCCTCGAGGACGTTCCGCCCGTCCAGCAGCGCGGCGGGCGGCCGCTCCGGCCATCGAGGAGCCCTCGACGGCCGGAATCCCCTTGTTGCGGTCCTGCTCTCGGCGCTCTTGCCCGGCCTCGGATACGTGTACGCGAGGGATGCCGGCACCGGGCTGTTCTTCGCCGTCTCCTTCCTCTCGGCGCTGCTGTCGCTGGTCGTCGTCGGGGTCGTCCTCGTGCCGGGCATCTGGCTGTACGCCGCCTACGACGCCGCCAAGGCCGCCGAGCGACGCGACCGGGAGCTTTCGGCGACGGTCGAACCGGCCGCCTGAGCCGCGATAGGTTCAATCGAAAGCGTTTACCGCGAACCGCCGCAACGAGCGGCCACGGGCCGATAGCTCAGTCCGGCAGAGCATCTGGCTTTTAACCAGATGGTCGGGGGTTCAAATGCCTCTCGGCCCGTGCAGCGAACCGCTGAGCGTCAGCGAGGCGGCGAGCGAACCGGCAGCGGAGGATTTGAACCCTGCAAGTCGCAGCGGCCGAGCAGAGCGAGGCCGACCGTCTTGCTCCGGGGCAAATCCCTCTCGGCCCGTGCGTTCTGCGACGAGCGGACGCAGGGAGCGAACGCACTCTCGAGAGGAGCAGTACGTCGGGCGG
>PXQM01000191.1:13912-15090 GCA_003021325.1 Halobacteriales archaeon QH_10_70_21 | reverse complement strand
GGAAGCGGGTCCGCCCCAGCGCCCGCTCAGCCTGTGACCTCGAAGTCCTCGACGCTGCGGGTCGTCCGGACGACCCGCTCGCTCAGGAGGAGCCGTTCGGTGCGGTCGAGCCGCTTCCAGTCGATGCTCTCGGGGGGCGACTCCTGGAAGGCACGGAACTGGGTGACGACCTCGTCGTTGATGAACCGCTCGAAGGAGTCACAGACCGGGCAGTTCGTCGAGAGGTGCGACGTGTCGAAACTGCGGGAGACGGTGTGCTCGAAACACTCGGAACACCGGTAGGCGCGGTCGGGACTCATCACCGTTCAGTACGGGCCGGACGCGTGAATACCTGTGGATACGAGCAGCGGCCGGGGTCGGACCGGGGACCCCGGGCACGGCGGCCGCGGTCGAATCGGGGAACCGGGACAGCGGCCGCCTCCGCGGACCCGGCGGGGAATCAGCCGGGAGCCGCGGGCAGTTCGAGCACGACGACGGTACCACGGGGGTCGTTGTCGTCGATGTCGATGTCGCCGCCGACGCTCTCGACGGTCCAGCGGACCAGCCAGAGTCCGAGCCCCTGGGTGTGCTCCAGCGGCGACTCGGTGCCGGACATCAGCGCACGGCGGTCGATGTCGTCGATGCCGGGGCCGTCGTCGGCGACGCTGACCCGGACCCACTCCGGGCCGGTCGTGACCGACACCTCGACGGTCGGGTCCTCGCGGTCGCTGTGGGTGACGGCGTTCTCGAGCAGTTCCTCCATCGCCAGCTCGAGCGTCTCGTGGGCGCGGGCGAGGGCGGCGTCGGGCAGGTCCGCGACGACATCCGCCGACGGGTGTTCCTCCCGGACGTACTCGACTGCGGTCGCGACCGGGTCGGCGAGGTCCATCGTGGTGGTCTGCTCGGCGGTCCCGGAAATCACGCTCTCGAACTCGCGTGCGCTCTCGCTCAGCTCCAGCAGCTCGATCGCGCTCTCCTCGATGGCGGCGCCGAGTCTCGCGACGTCCGGGTCCGGGTGGGTCGCGAGTTCGCCGGCGTACCCCGTGACGATGTTCATCCGGTTGCGGAGGTTGTGCCGGAGGACCCTGTCCAGCACCGACAGGCGCCGCTGGTGGCCCCGCAGGTCGGTCACGTCGTGGGCCGCGATGACGGTCCCCACGAGGTCGTCGTCGTCGTCCCGGAGGACCGCGAGGCTGACC
>PXQM01000191.1:0-13862 GCA_003021325.1 Halobacteriales archaeon QH_10_70_21 | reverse complement strand
CTGATGACCGCCTCCGTCCGTTCGACGGTTCCCTCGTCGGCAATCATCGAGACGTGACTGCCGAGCAGTTCCTCGCGGTCGTAGCCGCTGGCCTCGACCAGCGCGTCGTTGACCCGGACGAAGCACCCCTCGCGGTCGACGACGTAGATGGGGTCGGTGGTGGTCTGGACGATGGTCTCGTAGCGTTCGAGCTCCCGCTCGCGCTCGAGCCGGTCGGTGATGTCCTCGACCGAGGCCACGACCGCGCTCACCTCGCCGTCGTCGGTCATTGGCGCGGCGTTGACCGAAATCCACCGCGTCTCGCCGTCAACGCGGATGCCGTGGCGGTAGTCCTCGACCGGCTCGCCCGTCCGCAGCACGCGGCCGGCCGGGAGCTCCGCGTCGGGAACCGGCTCGCCGTCGAGGTCGAAGGCGTCCCAGTCCGGGTCGGCGTAGGTGCGGGAGACGATTTCGGACCGCGTCAGACCGAGTTCCGCCTCCGCGGCCCGGTTGGCGCGAATGATGTCGCCGTCGGCGTCGACGACGACGATGCCGACGGGGCTGGTGTCGAAGACCCCCTCGAGCAGTTCCCGTTCGGTCCGGAGCTCCGACTCGAGCGCCTCCCGCTCGGTGATGTCCCGGACGATGCCGGCGAAGAGGGGGCCGTCGGGGCCCTCGAACTCCGCCAGCGAGACCTCGAGCGGCACCTCGTGGCCGTCCGCGTGCAGCCCCGAGAACCGGGCCATGTCCCAGTAGCGGACGACGCCGTCGGCGTCGACGACGAGGATGGCGTCGGTGGCCGTCCGGGCCAGCGCCTCGAACCGCTCGCGCTCGCGGCGGACCTCCTGCTCCCGGCGGATACGCTCGGTGATGTCGCGCTGGAAGCCGAGGAAGTGGGTCACCTCGCCGTCGTCGTTCCGGACCGGCGCGATCGTCAGCAGGTTCCAGAACCGCTCGCCGTCGGCCCGGTAGTTCAGCAGTTCGACGGTGACCGGCTCCTCGGCGTCGATGGCCGCCCGGACGCGGTCGACCGTCGCCTCCTCGGTGTCGGGACCCTGGAGGAACCGGCAGTTCCGGCCCAGGACCTCCTCGCGGTCGTAACCGGTGAGCCGACAGAAGCCGTCGTTGACGTACACCAGCGGGTTCTCCGGGTGGGTCGGGTTGGCGATGCTGATGCCGACGGTCGCCTCGTCCATCGCCCGGCGGAACAGCGCCAGCCGCTGGGACTGCCGTCGCGCCCGGAGCAGCGCCTCCACCCGGGCGTCGAGTTCGTGCTTCGGGGTCGGAATCACCAGCACGTCGTCGACGGTGCCGCCGACCTCCTCGGCGAGCCACTCGGCCTCCCGGACCCGCTGGCGGTCCTCGACGAGCAGGAGCACCGGCAGGTACGTCTCCGTGTCCCCTCTCAGCGCCGAGATGTCCTCGGCGGCGCGACGGTAGGTCGGAGCGTCGACGATGCAGAGGTCGAACCGCCCGAAGTCGTCGGGGTCGCCCTCGACCACCTCGTACCGCTCTGCGAGACGGTCGGCCAGCAGGTCCCGGTCGCGCTCGCCGGCGACCAGCAGCAGCCCCCGCTCGTCGGCGGACTCGAGAACGGCCGGTTGCTTGCTCCGCTGGTCGCTCATCTCGATGTCAGTCGTCCTCCAACTCCGGTGTCCCCGTCAGAATCCCGCGCAGGCCCTCCATCGGTTCCCCTATCAACATCCCCTCGTCCGTGATGCTGAGTTCCCGCAGCGACGGCTCGAAGTCCCCGAGGCGCTTCTTCAGGACGCCGACGGCCTTCCGTATCTCGCCGCTCATCTCCAGGTACCGGAGGAAGACGATGTTATCTGCCAGGTAGCTTATATTCTCGCTCGTCGGCTGGAAGTCGCCGGTGACGCTGCGGACCTCCTCGGCGAGGACGACCGTTACACCCATGTTCCGGAGGTACCGGACCAGCGCGTGCAGTTCCGCGACGAGTTCGTCGTCCTGGCCCCGCAGGGAGAGCCGATAGCCGGCGGTGCCGTCGAGCATCACCAACAGCGACAGCGGTTCGACGTACTCCAGCGTCAGGTCGCCGTCCTCGACGAGCTCCTCGGTCGGGAGGCCGATGGCGTCCGACCGGTGGCGCAACGACGATTCGGACTCCTCGAAGAGGAAGGCGGTGGCGTGTTCCCCGCGGCGGGCCGCCTCGGTCAGGAAGTGGGTCCCGGTCGTGGTCTTGCCGACCCCGCTGGGGCCGCTGATGACCGTCACCGACCCGCGCTCGATGCCGCCGCCGAGCAGCGAGTCGAGTTCGGGAATCCCCGACCCGACCCGCTCGACGGAGAAGTCGCTCTGGTAGGCCCCGGGCACCAGCCGCGGGTACACCTCGATGCCGGACCCGGTGATGCGGAGCGTGTGGCTGCGGGACTGGAAGTCCGAGCCGCGGAACTTCAACACCGACAGCGAGCGACCCGTCTCCGAGCGGTCCAGCGCGACCGCTCCATCGCAGAGGTACTGGAGGTCCTCGTCGGGTCGCGCCTCGGTCGGCTGGGTCGTGAAAAGCACCGTCGCCCCGCGGTTCTCGAGGTAGCTCATCAGCCCGGCGACCTCCTGTCGGAACTGGTAGTCGTCGGGCGACAGGTACTGCAGCTGGGTGAGCGGGTCGACGAACACCCGGTCGGGGTCCGTCACCTCGACGGCCGCGACGATGCGGTCGGTCACCGACTCGTCGTCGACCTCGTCGGGCGCGAAGACGCTGTACTGCGCCTCGTCGAGGAACTTGCTCGCGTCCGGGCTCAGGTCAAGTATCTCGACGCCGTCGAGGTCGAACCCGAGCGCCGCCGCGTTCTCGTGGATGTCGCCCGCCGGCTCCTCGAAGGCGACGAACAGGCAGTCCTCGCCGGCGTCGACACCCGCGGTCAGGTAGTGGAGCCCGAGAATCGTCTTGCCGGTCCCTGCCCCGCCCCGGAGCATGTACGACCGCGCCGGGAGCAGGCCGCCGTGGAGTACCTCGTCGGCACCGTCGACGCCGAGCGAGACGCGGGAGTCAGTAGCGCTCAAAGTGCCTAAGGGTCAAGTCGCGTGAACATAAACCCAGCGAGCGCTTCGAGACGCGAGTCCGTCGCTCAGGCCAGTTCGGCCCGGTAGCCGTCGGGGAGGACGGCGAGGAGCTTCGAGACCAGCCACCAGCGGCGGGTGACGTAGGCGACGTCCTTCTCCTTCGCGATGGCGCGGGCGATGCCCCGGGCGGCGGTCTCCGGCGAGCACTCCCAGAACCGGTCGGCCTCCGGCGCCATCGGCGTGTCGACGTAGCCCGGCCGGACGTCCGTCACCGCGACGGCGTCGCCGCTCCGGTAGCGGAGCCCCTCGAGGTACCGGGAGACGTAGGCCTTCGAGGCGCTGTAGGCGGGCATGGTCGCGCTCCCGACCTCGGCCGCGACCGACGAGATGCCGACGAGGTGGCCGCCGCCCGACGCCTCGAGGCGCTCGACGGCGGCGGTCGCGATGGCGGTGAACCCCCGGACGTTCACGCCGACGGTGTCGCGCTCGTCCGGCCACTCGAGGTCGGGGTTGTGCCGCCCGATGCCGGCCGAGACGACGACCAGGTCGACGCCACCCATCGAGCCGGCGAGGTCGTCGAACCGCTCGCGTGCGTCCGGTTCGGTCACGTCGATTCGCGCGACGTGGGCGCCGCCGACGTCCTCGCCGACGGCCGTCAGGCGGTCCGTCCGGCGGGCGGCCAGTCCCAGTTCGTACTCCCCGGCGAGCTCCCTCGCCAGCGCCCGCCCGATGCCCGAGGAGGCGCCGACGATGATGGCGTTCGGCATACAGCGGGCGTGGCGGCGGCGCCGCTTAAAACGCGGTGCCGGGCGGCGCGGCGCCGACGAATCAGCCGGATTAAGACCGTCGGCCCCCAACCGCCGCCGTGAGCCGCAGCGAGCGCCCCCGGCTGGCGGCGGTGGTCTTCGTCGTCCTCTTCACGCAGCTGCTGGTGTACCCGGGGGTCGACGAGCTCGTCGCGGCGCTGGGCGCCGAGCCGACCATCGACGCCGGGACCGCCTTCCTTTCGGTCCAGCTGGTCGCGTTCGTCCTCCTCTCGGCGGTCTGGGGCGCGCTCTCCGACCGGGCCGGACGACGGGTGCCGTTCATCGTCGCCGGCGCAGTCGGCGGCGCGGCGGCGTACCTCGCGCTCGTCGCCGCCGTGGTGACCGGCACCGGCGGATTCGCCGCCGCGCTCGGGCTGCGCTTCCTCGAGGGCGCGTTCACAATCGGCGCCTTCTCGCTGGCCATCACGATGCTGATGGACCTCGATGGCGGCCACGGCCGAAACATGGGCGCGGCTGGCATCGCCATCGGCGCCGGCGCCGCGCTCGGCGCGCCGGTCGGCGGGCAGCTCTACGCGGTCGGCCCGCTGGCGCCGCTCGTCGCCTCGGCGGCCCTGCTCGTCGCCGTCGCCGGCCTCACGGCGACGGTCCCGGACCGGGCGCCGACCCGCGACGGGGGGCTCGCCGAGGTCCTCGCCGGGCTGCGCCGGACCCCGGAGCTGCTCGTACCGTACGCGTTCGGCTTCGCCGACCGCTTCACGGCCGGCTTCTTCGGCCTCGTCGGGACGTTCTACTTCCGGCGGACGTTCGAGCTCGACCCCGCGGCGACCGGCCTCGTCCTGGCGTGCTTCTTCGCCCCCTTCGCGCTGCTGCAGTACCCGCTGGGGGCGCTGTCGGACCGCGTCGGCCGCGTCGTCCCCATCGTCGCCGGGTCGGTCGGCTACGGGGTGGTCATCATCGGGGTCGGCCTCGCACCGACGGTCCGGGTCGCCGCCGTCGGCATGGTCGCCGTCGGCGTTCTCGGGGCGCTGGTCGCGCCGGCGACGATGGCACTCGTCACGGACATGGCCGCCGCCGGCGAGCGGGGCGCCGCGATGGGCGGGTTCAACATCTTCGGCAGCCTCGGCTTCCTCGGCGGCATCCTCGTCGGCGGCGGCGTCGCCGCGCGCTACGGCTTCCTCGCCGCGTTCCTCGTCGCCGGCGGACTCGAGATCGGCATCGTCCTCCTCGCGCTGCCGGTGCTCGTCCGCGTCGTGCCGGACCCGACGGCCACCTTCGGCGAGGGCGCCTGACACGGGCGACGGTCGCTCCCGCGCCCGTCGTCGCTACCGGAACCGGTCAGCGGCCAGGCCCGCGAGGAAGGAGACGACCGCAAGCACCGCGACGAGAGCCACGGCGACCGCGTTCGACGGCAGCGCGGCGAAGCCCCGGGCGTCGGCCTCCGCTCCCGCGTCGGACGACGACCGGTCACTATCGGGGGCGTCGGCCGTCCCTGCACTCTCCGTCGGCGTCGTCCCGCCGTCGCCATCCGCGCTGGCGGTCGCGCCGAGGTCGGTATCAAAACGTCCTTGCCCTCTCGCGGTCAGGGTACACGCACTCAGGTGGTTCGGTGACCGAGAAACGAGAGTACACGGGCGAGTATCCCGACAAGACGCTGTACCTGCCGGGGCCGACGGAGGTTCGCGACGACGTCCTCGAGGCGATGTGCGAGCCGATGTTCGGTCACCGGATGGACCGGATGACGGACCTCTACACGACCATCGTCGAGGACACCAGGGAGTTCCTCGACACCCGACAGGACGTGGTGGTCCTCACGGCCTCGGGGACGGAGTTCTGGGAGACGACGACGCTCAACCTCGTCGACGACCGGATGCTCGTCCTCACGTCGGGGGCGTTCAGCGAACGCCAGGCGAACGTCGCCGAGCGGCTGGGGAAGGACGTCGACCGGATCGAGTACGAGTGGGGGCAGGCGGTCGAGCCCGAGGACGTCAGGACCGCGCTCGAGTCCGGGGAGTACGACGCCGTCGGCGCCGTGATGAACGAGACCTCGACCGGCGTCCGCAACCCCATCGAGGAGATCGGCGACCTGCTCGGCGACTATCCGGACACCTGCTTCGTCGTCGACGCCATCTCCTGTCTGGGCGGCGACTACGTCGACATCGAGGGCCACAACATCGACGCCATCTTCACGTCGACGCAGAAGGCCTTCGCAATGCCGCCCGGTCTCGCGGTCTGCACCGTCAGCGAGGACGCCTACGAGCGGGAACTCGAGAAGGACTCCGCGTCGTGGTACGGCGGCTTCCAGCGGACGCTCGACTACTACGACCGGAAGGGACAGACCCACTCGACGCCCGCGATTCCGCTCATGCTGGCCTACCGCAAGCAGATGAAGCACATGCTCGAAGAGGGTTACGAGGCGCGGGACCGGCGGCACCGCGAGATGGCCGAGTACACCCGCGAGTGGGCCTGCGAGCACTTCGACACGTTCGCCGAGGAGGAGTACGAGTCCCGGACGGTGACCTGCGTCGAGAACACCCAGGGCATCGACGTTGCCGGGACGGTCGAGGCCGTCTCCGAGGAGTACGACATGGTGTTCTCCAGCGGCTACGGCGACCTCGGCGAGGAGACGTTCCGCATCGGGCACATGGGTGAGCACACCGTCGAGAGCATCCGCGCGCTGACGGACGCAATCGAGGACGTCGCCGGCCTGTAGAGCGCGCCGCTGGAGTCGTCCGGTTTTTTGTCAGCCGGCCCCGAGTCACCGCCAATGGAGGAACCCCAGGACAACCCGTACGTCCGGGACCCGCCGCTGGACTTCGAGCCGGTCGAGGCGCTCGACCCCGGGGCGGCGCGCGAGCGGGTCGAGCAGCTGCGCGAGGCGATACGGTACCACGACGACCGGTACTACCGGCGGGCCGACCCGGTCGTCTCCGACCGGACCTACGACGCGCTCTTCGACCGGCTGGAGACGCTCGAAGACGAGTTCGGCCTGCGTTCGGAGACCAGCCCGACCCGGCGGGTCGGTGGCGAGCCGGTAGACGAACTCGAGACGGTCGAGCACGTCTCGCCCATGCTGTCCATCGACTCCTCGGGCGAGGCGGCCGACGTCCGGGCGTTCGACGAGCGGGTCCGGGACCGGCTCGCCGACGCCGGCGACGAAGGGCCGATAGAGTACCTCTGCGAGCCGAAGTTCGACGGGCTCTCGGTCGAACTCGTCTACGAGGACGGCGAACTCGAGCGGGCCGCGACCCGCGGGGATGGGGCGGAAGGCGACGACGTAACGGCGAACATCCGGACCATCCGGTCGGTACCGCTGGCGCTACGCGGGGACCACCCGGAGTTCCTCGCGGTCCGCGGAGAGGTCTTCATGCCGAGGGCGGCCTTCCAAGAGTACAACCGCGAGCGCATCGAGCGGGGCGACGACCCCTTCGCGAACCCCCGCAACGCCGCAGCGGGGACGCTCCGACAGCTGGACCCGACCGTCACCGCCGAGCGGCCGCTCGACTGCTTCGTTTTCGGGGTACTGGACGACGGGGGCTACGGCTTCGAGACGCGCCTCGAGGAGCACGAGACCGTCGGATCGTGGGGCTTCCACGTCGACGACCACACGCGGCTGGTCGAGGATGTCGACGGCGCCATCGAGTTCCGCGACCGGATGCTCGAGCAGCGCGACGAGCTCGATTACGAAATCGACGGCACCGTCATCAAGCTCGACCGCAAGGCGGCCTGCGAGACGCTCGGTGCGACCTCGCGGGCACCGCGGTGGGCGTTCGCCTACAAGTTCCCGGCCCGCAGCGAGGAGACGACGATTCGAGACGTCGTCGTGCAGGTCGGTCGCACCGGCCGCCTGACGCCGGTGGCACTGCTCGACCCCGTCGAGGTGGGCGGCGTCGAGGTGTCGCGGGCGACGCTGCACAATCCCGACCAAATCGAGGGGCTCGGGGTCGATATCGGCGACAGAGTGCGGCTCAAGCGCGCCGGCGACGTGATTCCCTACATCGAGGAGGTGGTCGAATCCCACGGCGATGACCACTTCGAGTTCCCGGCGCGGTGTCCGGTCTGCGAGAGTCCGGTCGAGCGGGACGGGCCGATGGCGTTCTGCACCGGCGGCGTCGCCTGTCCGGCGCAGCTCCGGCGGGCGGTCCAGCACTACGCCTCCCGGACCGGACTGGACATCGAGGGGCTCGGCGAGAAGGCCGTCGACCAGCTGCTCGACGAGGGCGTCATCGGGTCGCTGCCGGACCTCTACGACCTGATCGTCGAGGAGCTCGCGGCGTTCGAAGGGTGGGGCGAGCGGAGCGCCGAGAACCTGCTCGCGGAGCTGGAGGCGGCGAAGGAGCCACCGCTGTCTGACTTCCTGTCGGCGCTCGGGGTCCCGGAGGTCGGGCCGACCACCGCGGCCGACCTCGCACGCCACTTCGGAACGCTCGACGCAGTGATGTCGGCCACCCCCGAGGAGCTGCAGGCCGTCGAGGGCGTCGGTGAGACGGTCGCCGAGGAGATCAGCGAGTTCTTCGACAGCGAGCAGAACCGCGCCGTCGTCGAGTCGCTCCGCGAGCGTGGCGTCGAACCGCAGTCAGCCGGGACGGCGGGCGACGCGCTCGAGGGGCTGACGTTCGTCTTCACCGGGTCGCTGGACGGCCTGACCCGCGAGGATGCCCAGGATCTGGTGGAGGCGAACGGCGGGTCGGCGACGTCCAGCGTCTCGAGCAACACTGACTACCTCGTCGTCGGCGAGAACCCGGGACGAAGCAAGCGCGAGGACGCCGAGGCCAACGACGTCCCCACGATCGACGAACCGGAGTTCGAGGCATTCCTTGAGGACCACGGCATCGACGCGTAGCGAGCAGGCGGAACGGGATTTCCGGCGCCCGTGTTCCGCGCTCCGGCCTCGGCGGGGCGCCGGCTCCGGTCAGGTCACACCGGGGCTGGTTCCGTTCTGGTATATAAACCGTCGGACGACCACCCGGATGTCCGTCCGGCGACCACCCGGGTTGAAGGCCTGCGAGCGCGGAGTATCGACGATGGGAGTGTTCGACACCATCCGGCAGGTCCTGGGGCTGAGCGCGGAGGCCGAGGCGACCCGCGAGGCCGACCCCGAGGACCTGTTCGGGATGTCGACGGCGTACCTGACGATGGAGGCGGACCTGGACTTCGCGCCAACGGGCGACGCGGCACTCTGCTTTGCCGACGTCGACAGCACCGCGTTCCAGCGCGCCCGCGAGGAGGTCGAGGCGGTCCTCGAGTTGGGCGAGGAAGAGACCGGAACGACCGCGGACTTCGTCGAGGACACCCACGGCTACGAGTGGGTCGTCCTCCACGACACGGAGTTCGAGGACCTCGTGACGAGCGTCCACTTCGCGGCCGACACCCTCATCGAGGAGGGGTTCGGCTCCCGGCTGCTGGCGGCGCTTTTCGCCTTCGAGCGGGACGGACGGACCGCCTACTGGGTGTACTCGTTCCGCCGCGGTACCTACTACCCCTTCGCGCCCGCGGGTCGACGGGAGCGCGACCAGAAGGTGGAGTTCAAGCTCGAGAGCGTCCTCGACGGCGAGCTGTCCGTCGAGGACGACACAGCCTACTGGTCCCCCCTGTGGCCGGAGGGGGACACCCACCCCTGGGGGTGACCGCCTGTGCCCTAAACCTTCGCCGGCCGCGCGGAACTGGCCACGCCCCGGCGGCCAGTTTCACTTTCACCAGGCTGTTAACGAGGCTTTATGTACCGGGCGGACACAGGACCGTCCATGGCAGCAACGGCAGACCTCGAGGACCTGTCGGGCGTCGGCCCGGCGACCGCCGAGAAGCTCCGCGAGAACGGCTACGACACCTTCCAGAGCATCGCCGTCGCGAGCCCAGGCGAGCTCTCCAACACCGCGGACGTCGGCGAGTCCAGCGCCCACGACATCATCCAGGCCGCCCGGGAGGCCGCCGACGTCGGCGGCTTCGAGACCGGCACCGACGTCCTGGAGCGCCGCGAGCAGATCGGCAAACTCGAGTTCCTCATCCCGGAGCTCGACGAGATGCTCGGCGGCGGCGTCGAGACCCAGTCCATCACGGAGGTGTACGGCGAGTTCGGCGCCGGCAAGTCCCAGGTGACCCACCAGCTGGCGGTGAACGTCCAGCTCCCCCAGGAGCAGGGCGGCCTCCACGGTCGCTGTGTCTTCGTCGACAGCGAGGACACGTTCCGACCCGAGCGCATCGACGAGATGGTCAACGGCCTCCCGGACGACGTCATCGAGGCGACGATGGCAGAACGCGACATCGACGGTGACCCCGACGACGAGGAGGCGATGGACGAGCTCGTCCAGACGTTCCTCGACAAGATCCACGTCGCGAAGGCGTTCAACTCCGACCACCAGATACTGCTGGCCGAGAGGGCCCAGGAGATCGCCGCCGAGTACGAGGACGACGAGTACCCGGTCCGGCTGCTCTGCGTCGACTCGCTGACCGCGCACTTCCGGGCGGAGTACGTCGGCCGCGGCGAGCTCGCCGACCGCCAGCAGAAGCTCAACAAGCACCTCCACGACATCGACCGGGTTGGCAACCTCTACAACTCCGCGGTCGTCGTCACCAACCAGGTCCAGTCGAACCCCGACGCCTTCTTCGGGGACCCGACCAAGCCCATCGGCGGCAACATCCTCGGCCACAAGTCCACGTTCCGAATGTACCTCCGGAAGTCCAAGCAGGACAAGCGCATCGTCAAGCTGGTCGACGCCCCGAACCTCCCCGACGGCGAGTCCGTCATGCGCGTACAGAGCGAGGGTCTCAAGCCCGAGTAGGCGCCGACTACGTCCCGGGCGGCCGCCCGTTCGCCGGCGGACGGGTGCGCAGCTACAAGTCCGTCCGTCGGGAACCGCTAGGAAATGCAGTCCCAGTTCGCCGAGGCGTTCGTCCGGCTCGTCGGCACCGCACCGGTGGTACAGGCGCTGGCCGGCGGCGTCGTCATCGCCCTGCTGAACCTCCTCGGGGCGTCGCTGGTGCTCGTCTGGCGGAACCCCTCCGAGCGCGCGCTCGACGCGATGCTCGGCTTCGCCGCGGGCGTGATGCTCGCGGCTGCCTTCACGAGCCTCATCATCCCCGGCATCGAGGAGTACTCCGGCGGGAACCCGGTTCCGACGCTCGTCGGCGTCGGCCTCGGCGCGCTGTTCCTCGACCGGGCGGACGGGCTGGTGCCGCACGCCCACTACCTCCTGACGGGCAGCCGCCGGACGGACGCGGCCGACCCCGGCGAGACGCTCCCGGTCGACGACGAGAAGCTGGCCGGGGTCGTCCTCTTCATCCTGGCCATCACGCTGCACAACATGCCCGAGGGGCTGGCGGTCGGCGTCGGCTTCGGCGCCGCCGCCGGCGACCCGGCACGACTCGGCGGCGCGCTGGCGCTGATGGTCGCCATCGGCGTCCAGAACGTCCCCGAGGGGCTGGCCGTCTCCGTCGCGGCGATAAACGCCGGCCTCGACCGCCGGCTGTACGCCGCCGTCGCCGGTATCCGGGCCGGAGTCGTCGAGATTCCGCTGGTGGTGCTCGGCGCCGTCGCCGTCGCGACGGTCGAACCGCTGCTGCCCTACGCGATGGGGTTCGCCGCCGGCGCGATGCTGTTCGTCATCTCCGACGAGATAATCCCGGAGACCCACCGGAGCGGCCACGAGCGCGTCGCGACGCTCGGGCTCATGGCCGGCGTCATCATCATGCTGTACCTGGACATCGCCCTGGCCGCGTAGCGACGGCGACGTTCGGTCCGTCGCCCGGCGTCTTTCGGACGGACGGGCCGAGCGATGGTCGGTCCGGGGAGGGGCCTACAGCACGTGCTCGGTGTCGTAGGACCCGAGGACCCGGACCCAGCCGTTCGAGGCGATGTCGCGCAGCTCGTCGACGGCCGCCCGCGCCCGGTCCTCGTAGAGGCCGGCCGCGAAGTCGAAGTGGAAGACGTAGTCGCCGAGGCGCTCGCCGCTGGGCCGGGACTCGACCCGCGAGAGGTTGATGTCGCGCTCGGCGAAGGGTTCGAGCATCTCCAAGAGCAGTCCCGGGTAGTTGGTGTTCGGGTAGACGACGACGCTGGTCTTCCCGCCGGCGTCGGAGCGCTCGGTCTCGGGCGCCAGGACGACGAACCGGGTCGCGTTCGAGGTGCTGTCCTGGATGTCGCGGGCGAGCACCTGCAGGTCGGTCCCGGCCGTCGCCGGGTGGCCGACGGCGGCGACGGTGTCGTCCTCGCGGGCACGCTCGACGCCGCGGGCGGTCGAGGCGACGGCCTCGGTCCGGGCGCTGGGGAACTCCCGGCCGAGGTACTCGCGGCACTGCGCCAGGGCCTGCGGGTGACTCATCACGACCTCGAACTCGCCGGTCTGGGCGAGCAGCGCGTGCTGGATCGGCGTGACTATCTCGCGGACGACGGCGACGTTCCGCTCGGCCAGCGCGTCCAGGGACTCCGTGACGGAGCCCTCGATGCTGTTCTCGATGGGGACGACGCCGCGCCCGTACTCGCCGCTGGCGACGCCCTCGACGATGCTCGTCACCGACTCGACGAAGTCGATGTCGTCGGCGACGGCCTTCGTGGCGCGGTGCGAGTAGGTCCCCTCGGGACCGAGGGTGAGGGCTTTCATGCCCCGTCGATAGACGGGGCGAGTTCAAAAGGACGTGGGTTCGGGTCGCCGGTCGATTCCGGGCGGTTCAGCCTCCGAGCAGTTCGCCCGCGCTACTCGGCGGCGCTGACCGCCTCGATGCCGAGCGTCGCGACGTCCTCGTCAACCTCGGAGGAGCGGAGGTCCACAGCGGTGTCCCAGTCCCAGGCGTCGGCGTCCGCTTCCCCCTCCGCCGGGTCGATTCGCCTGTTGTCGGCCGCCGCGTAGTAGATCAGGTCGATGTGCTGGTGGCCCACCTCGCCGTCGTGTTCGTTGATGTCGTAGAGGAGCGTGTGCCGCGGGGTGGGGAGCGATTCGCCCGCCGGGCCGGTTATAGACGGCGAGTCGTCGAGCAGCGTCGGGTCGAGGCCCGTCGCCTCGCGGACCGCCCGCAGTCCCGCCGCGTGGGGGAGCTCTCCCCGGTCGACGTGGCCGCCGGGCGGGAGCAGGATGCCGAGCCGCTTGTGTTCGTGGAGGGCGACCGCACCGTCGTTGACAACGTAGACGGTCGCGGTGAAGTGACGCGTCGTCTCCATGCGCTCGCGGTCGGGGCGGCCGGTGTTACCCTCCGGGGAATCGCTACCCCCGACCCGGCACGGGGCCGCGACCGCGTCGGGCACCGGGGTTTATCTGGCTGGCGACGCCCGCCGTCGGCATGGAGCGGGTGGTCGTCGAATCGGTCGACCCGCCGAGCGCCGGCGGCTGGGCGACCGGCCGGACGCGGACGAACCGGCCGTCAACCACTACCGCGTCGACGCCGGCGAGCGGGTCGTCGGCCTCCACGCCCACGCGGACCGGGAGGAACTGTTCGTCGTCCTCGAGACGCCCGAGGGGCGAATCGCGGCCGACGCGGGCCAGGCGGTCCGGGTTCCGCCGGGGGAGTTCCAGTCCTGCGTCGCCGACGACGGGGCGACCGCCCTCGTGCTGGGAGCGCCACGGGACAGCGAGGACGTCCGGATTCCGGTCCGGTGTCCCGACTGCGACCACGGCGAGCACCGGCTGACGTTCCCGGACGGGGAGCAGCGACCGGTCCGTCCGGACTGCGGCGGCGACCGCCGGGTGGTGCTCGACGCGGACGGCCGGGCTGTCGAGCGATGCCGGGAGTGCGTGACGACGACGCCGGCCCGGTGAGTCCAACGCCGCGTTTATCCCCGCGCCCGTCGACGTGTCGGGTATGCTTCGTGACGGGGACGTTCGGGCGAGCCTTGCGGTCGGCCTGCTGGCTGCGGCCGTCGCCGGCGGCTACGGCGTCGCGACCGACCTGATCCGCCCGCCGGGCGCCCCGGGCGTCCTGCCGGGGACCCTGCTGCTGTACGCGGCACTGCTCGTGGTCCCGTTCGGTCTCGGTGCCGGCGCCGCGCTCCTCGCGCTACGGCACCGGGTCGTCCTGCCGCTCGTCGTGGTTGCCGGCTTCGCTGCGGTCCCGGCGGTCCTCGGGTGGCACTCCGGGCTGCTCGTCGTCGGCGTGCTCGTCGCCGGG
>PXQM01000190.1 GCA_003021325.1 Halobacteriales archaeon QH_10_70_21 | reverse complement strand
CGTCCGCATCGGACAGACCGACCTCGACGGGACGAAGAGCGTCGAGCGTGCGCTGACCGACATGAACGGCATCGGTCGACGCGTCGCTCGCATCATCGCTGACAAAGCCGACGTCGACCGCCGGGAGCTGCTCGGCAGCCTCGACCAGGACGACATCGACGAGGTCGTCGACCTCGTCGAGGGCTACGCCGGCGAGGTGCCGGCGTGGCTCACCAACCACCGGAGCGACTTCTTCGACGGCGACACCACCCACGAGATCGGCAACGACCTCGAGATGACTCGCCGTCAGGACATCAACCGCATGAAGATGATCGACTCTTACAAGGGCGTCCGCCACAAGCGCGGCCAGAAGGTCCGCGGCCAGCGGACGAAGTCGACGGGCCGGACGGAGGGCACCATCGGTGTCAACGTCGAGGCCATCAAGGAGGACATGGAGGAGGGAGGTGACGAAGAGTAATGGCGCTCGGTAGCAACACCACGTTCTACGAGACGCCGAACCACCCCTTCCAGGGCGAGCGCATCGCCGAGGAGGGCGATCTCGTCTCCCGGTACGGCCTCGCCAACAAGGAGGAGCTGTGGCGCGCCCAGTCGGAGCTGCGCGACTACCGCCGGGAGGCGCGTCGTCTCCTCGGCGAGGCCCAGGGCGACGCCGAGGCGGCCGGCGAGGCGGGCAGCGAGTTCATGGCCCGCCTGAGGCGCATCGGCGTCCTCGACGACGAGGAGGGTCTCGACGACGTCCTGTCGCTGGACGTCACCGACATCCTCGAGCGCCGTCTCCAGACGGTCGCCTACCGGCAGGGCCTCGGTAACACGGTCAAACAGGCCCGCCAGTTCATCGTCCACGGCCACGTCACCGTCGACGGCGCCCGCGTGGGCTCGCCGTCCTACAAGGTCGAGGTGGCACAGGAGGACCGCATCGAGTTCGACGAGACCAGCCCGCTGGCCGACGAGCTCCACCCCGAACGCGCGGAGGAACAATAACATGGCAGACGACAAGACCTGGGGCATCGCACACGTGTATGCCTCGTTCAACAACACCATCATCACGGTAACGGACCTGACCGGCGCCGAGACGATAACCAAGTCCTCCGGCGGGACGGTCGTGAAGCAGAACCGCGACGAGGCGTCGCCGTACGCGGCCATGCAGATGGCCGAGGTCGTCGCCGAGGAGGTCCAGGACGCCGGCATCGAGGGCGTCCACGTCCGCGTGCGCGGTCCCGGCGGCAACCAGCAGACCAACCCCGGACCGGGCGCGCAGGCGACCATCCGGGCGCTCGCTCGCGCCGGGCTCGAAATCGGCCGCATTGAGGACGTGACCCCCATCCCGCACGACGGCACGCGGGGCCCGAAGAACGCAGGGTTCTAATCATGGCAGAGGAATACGAGGTAACGTTCATCGACCGCGACGAACGGAGCGCGCGGTTCCTCGTCGGCGGCGTGACGCCCGCCTTCGCCAACGGCGTCCGGCGCGCGATACTCGCCGACGTGCCGACGCTCTCGATCGACTCCGTCCGCGTCATCGAGAACTCGTCGGTCATGTTCGACGAGCAGATCGCGCTCCGGCTCGGTCTCGTCCCGCTGACGACGCCGGACGACTACCGGCCCGACGACGAGGTCACGCTGGCCATCGACGTCGAGGGCCCGGCGACCGCCTACTCGGGCGACCTGGTCTCCAGCGACGAGCAGGTCCAGCCCGCCGACGAGAACGTTCCCATCATCGAGCTCAAGGAGGGCCAGCGGCTCGAGCTCGAGGCCGACGCCCGCCTCGGCGTCGGAAAGGACCACGCCAAACACCAGGGCGGGGTCGCGGTCGGCTATCGCCACCTCCAGCGGGTGGAGGTCGTCGGAGAGACGGGCGAGTTCGAGGACGATGATCCGGAGATGATCCGGGGCGTCATCGAGGAGGGCGCAGCGGAGCACGCCGCGACCGGATCGAGCGGTGAGGAGCCGCAGGACGGCGACCTCGTGCCCGCCGAGGAGTTCGACAACGACCTCAGCCAGCGGTACCCCGGCAAGGAACTCGAGGTCGAGGACGTACCGAACGCGTTCGTCTTCAGCGTCGAGAGCGACGGGTCGATTCCGGTCGAGGACCTGGTCCTCGAGGCGGTCGGCTCGCTGGAGGCGCGCGCGAACGAACTCGAAAAAGCGGTTCAACTGTAACCACGATGTACCCCCACACCCGGACTCGGACAGTCGCGAAGCGCGACGGCGCGGACCACGTCGGCGGCGGCGGAGCAGCCGCGCGCTCGCCGGCGGCCGGCCCGCAGGCGCCGAGCCCGGGGACCGAAAGCGGCTTTAGTGGGGACGGAGAATCCAACACTGCGAGCAGGGATAGCCAAGTCAGGCCAACGGCGCAGCGTTCAGGGCGCTGTCCTGTAGAGGTCCGCAGGTTCAAATCCTGCTCCCTGCATCCACTTCTCAGGAGCAAAAAACGATGAGTAGCAAGACGAACCCGAGGCTGACCAGCCTCATCGCCGACCTGAAGTCGACCGCCCGCGACGGCGGGGGCGAGGTCTGGAGCGATGTCGCCGAGCGCCTCGAGAAACCCCGGCGCACGCATGCGGAGGTCAATCTGGGCCGCATCGAGCGGTACGCCCAGGCCGACGAGACCGTCATCGTGCCCGGCAAGGTGCTCGGGTCCGGTGCCCTCCGGAAGGAGGTCACCGTCGCCGCCGTGGACTTCTCCTCGACGGCCCGGACCAAGATCGACCAGGCCGGCGAAGCGATCGAACTCGAACAGGCACTCGAAGACAACCCCGACGGCTCGAACGTACGGGTGATTCGATGAGCTACGCGGAATTCGACGCGGACGTCGTCGTCGACGCCCGCGACTGCATCATGGGTCGCGTCGCCTCGCAGGTGGCCGAGCGCGCGCTGGACGGCGAGCGGGTCGCCGTCGTCAACGCGGAGGAGGCCGTCATCACGGGCAGCGAGGAGGACGTGATGTCGGTCTACCGGCAGCGCGACGCGGTCGGCTCCGACCGGGGGCCGAACTACCCCAAGCGCCCGGACCGCATCTTCAAGCGCTCGGTCCGCGGGATGGTGCCGTACAAACAGACCCGCGGCCGCGAGGCGCTCGAACGCGTCCGCGTCTACGTGGGCAACCCCTACGACGACGCGGCGGTGCTGGAGGGGACCTCGCTGGACCGGCTGTCGAACATCAAGTTCGTCTCGCTCGGCGACGTGAGCGAGAACCTGGGTGCGAACGTCACATGGTAACCAACACGTCAGGCAAGAAGAAGACGGCTATCGCCCGCGCGACGGTGCAGGAGGGCTCCGGCCGGGTCCGGGTCAACTCCCGACCCGTCGAGCTGGTCGACCCCGAGCAGGCGCGGCTGAAGATGCTCGAACCGTTCCGCATCGCCGACGACGAGCTCCGCGACGACGTCGACATCGACGTCACCGTCTCCGGCGGCGGCTTCGCGGGCCAGGCCGACGCAGTCCGTACGGCCATCGCCCGCGGCCTCGTCGAACACACCAACGACGCGGAGCTGCGGGACGCGTTCATGTCCTTCGACCGCTCGCTGCTGGTCAACGACGTCCGGCAGTCCGAACCGAAGAAGTGGGGCGGCCCCGGCGCCCGGGCCCGCTACCAGAAGTCCTACCGGTGATACAGTCATGATGGTACCGGTCCGGTGTTTCACGTGCGGTGACGTCGTCGGCGAACACTGGGAGGAGTTCAAGACCCGCGCCCGCGAGGGCGACGAGGACCCCGCCGAGGTGCTGGACGAGCTCGGCGTCGAGCGCGCCTGCTGTCGACGGATGCTCGTCTCCCACAAGGACCTCGTCGACATCGTCTCCCCCTACCAATGAGAGGCACGAACCGCTACGAGAAGGCACGCATCCTCGGGGCGCGAGCCCTGCAGGTGTCGTACGGCGCGCCGGTGCTCATCGAGACCGACCAGACCGAGCCCATCCTGGTCGCCGCCGAGGAGTACGACGCGAACGTCCTGCCGTTCACCGTCCGGCGGGGTGAGGAGTAGATGACGCTCATCACGGAGGTCCGGCTCCGGCGCATCCTCGACAGCCGGGGGAACCCGACCGTCGAGGCCGAGGTACGGACCGAGAGCGGCGGCTTCGGCCGCGGGGCGGCCCCATCGGGCGCCTCGACCGGCGAGCACGAGGCCATCGAGCGGCCGGCCGAGGAGGCCATCACGAAGGCCCGCGAACTCGCCGTGCCGCGGCTCGAGGGGCAGGCCTACGCCGGCGACCAGCGCGGCGTCGACAACACGCTCC
>PXQM01000189.1:27541-29344 GCA_003021325.1 Halobacteriales archaeon QH_10_70_21 | reverse complement strand
GTCGGGGTCACCTCCCGGTCGGCCGGCGGCGACACCATGCGGAACATCACCGGCTGTCCGCTGGCCGGCAAGGGCGAGGAGTACGTCGAGACGCAGCCGCTGTTGGACCGGTTTCAGGCGGAGCTGCGCGGCGACGACGCGCTCGCGAACATGCCCCGGAAGTTCAACATCTCGGCGACCGGCTGCCACGAGGGCTGTGCGCAGGACGCGATCAACGACGTCGGCCTGGAGCCGGCCGAGAAGGACGGCGAGCGCGGGTTCAACGTCCGCGTCGGGGGCGGTCTCGGCGGCCGCGAGCCGCGCCGGGCCCGCTCGCTGAACGTCTTCGCCGCCGACGCCGAGGAGGCATACCGTATCGTGCGGGCGTTCGTCGAGCTGTACCACGAGGACGGCGACCGGCAGAACCGCAGCAAGAACCGCGCGCGGTTCTTCGTCGACGAGCACGGCACCGAGCGGATCCGCGACGAACTCGAGGAACGGCTCGGTCCCCTCGAGTCCGCCGGTTCGGACTTCCGCGAGAAGTACACCTACAACGCCGGACTCCCGGCCGACGACGGCCGCGCCGACCACGTCGGGGTCGGCCCGCAGGCCGACGACAGGAGGTACGTCGGCCTCTCGGTCGCCGTCGGCCGCCTCGCCGCCGAGGACGTCATCGAGCTGGCGGACCTCGCCGACGAGTACGGCTCCGGCGAGGTCCGGCTGACTCGCCGCCAGAACCCCCTCATCGTCGACGTCCCCGAGGCGGCCCTCGAGGACCTGCTCGCGGAACCGCTCCTCGAGAAGCACCGGCCGGAGCCGAACCCGTTCCAGCGCGGCGCCATCGCCTGTACCGGCACGGAGTTCTGCTCGCTCGCCCTCACGGAGACGAAGGCCCGGATGGCCCGGATGCTCCGGTGGCTGCGGGACAACGTCGATCTCCCCGACGACGTCGAGCACCTCCACATGCACTTTTCGGGCTGTACGGCGGACTGCGGACAGGCGATGACCGCCGACATCGGGCTGCAGGGGATGCGCGCACGGAAGGACGGCGAGATGGTCGAGGCGGTCGACATCGGGGTCGGTGGCGGCCTCGGCGAGCAGCCCAGCTTCGTCGAGTGGGTCAACCAGCGCGTCCCGGCCGACGAGGCCCCCGGCGCCGTCAGGAACCTCGTGGAGGCCTTCGCCGCCCACCGCGAGCCGGGCGAGTCGTTCCGGCAGTGGGTCGACCGGACCGGCACCGAACCCATCGTCGAACTCTGCGCCGGCGAGGAGACCGACTACGAGGACCCCTGCCTGCACGACGCCAAGCAGTCGTGGTACCCCTTCGCCGAGCCGGAGGCCGCCCCCGCGACCGACGAGGTGGCCTCCGACGACTGAGGGGCGTCGACCCGCGTCGGGCTGGTGGACGCCTCCGACCCCTGCCGGAACGCTCGGAGCGACCCGTCCACACCCGTCGATAGCACCCCTGTGACAACTGGGTTGTATCATATACTTATATCTCCCCGGACGGCGTGTCCCCGGCCATGGCGTTCAGCGACCGACTCCTCGAATCGGGCGCGGATATCTGGGACGCACAGAAGGAGCACCCGTTCGTCCGGGAACTGGCGGCCGGCACCCTCGACGAGGCGGCCTTCGAGCACTGGGTCAGGCAGGACTACCGGTACCTGCTCGACTACGCCAGGCTGTTCGCGGTCGCGGGCGCGAGGGCCGACGACGAGGCGACGATGACGCACCTGCTGGGGGTCGCCCACGGGGTGCTCGACGAGGAGATGGAGCTGCACCGGTCGTTCGCGGCCGACTACGGCGTCTCGGCGGCCGAACTCG
>PXQM01000189.1:0-27504 GCA_003021325.1 Halobacteriales archaeon QH_10_70_21 | reverse complement strand
CCCCGTTCATCGAGACGTACACCGGCGAGGAGTTCCGCGAGGCAACGGCGTGGTGCCGCGAGTTCGTCGACCGGTGCGGCGAGCGGTATCCCGGCGAGCACGACGCGATGGAGGCGGCGTTCCGCCGGAGCGCGAAGCTCGAGTACCGGTTCTGGGAGATGGCCTACACCCTGGAGGGGTGGGATCTCTGAGGCGAAAGAAGCGGTCCGATTGCCGGCTCACTCCCCCGCGATGGGGGGGTCGCCCTCGCGGACGGTCGAGACGACCGAGCAGTCGACGCCGTCGACGTTCGGGTCCGCGTGCAGCTCGCGCAGACAGCCGGCGAGGGCCGAGTCGTCCTCGAACTTGCCGACCGCGAAGACCGTGTACGGCCCGCTCGTCTCGTAGACGGTCACGAACGGGGACGTCTCGCGGAGCCGCGTCGTCACGTCGCCGACGTCCGCGAGGTCGACGCGGAGCCGGACGACCGCCGTCCGGTAACCGAGCGCCTCGTAGTCGACGCGGGCTGTGTAGCCCTCGATGACGTCCTCGCCCTCGAGCGTCTCGATGCGGTCCTGTACCGTCGTCGGGACCGTGTCGGCCGCGTCGGCGACCGACCGGACGTCCGCGCGACCGTCCCGACAGAGCGCGGCGACGATTCGCTCGTCGAGTGGGTCGGGCACGCTACACCGCGGACCGTCCGACCTCGCCGGTCCGGATCTGGTAGGCGTCCTCGACCGGGAGGATGAACACCTTGCCGTCACCGGGTTCGCCCGTCTTCGCGGTCTCCTGGATGGCCTCGGCGACGTCCTCGGCGGGGATGTCCGCGACGACGCACTCGACCTTCACCTTCTGGTGGAGGTCGACGCTGTACTCCTCGCCGCGCCACTGGCCCGTCTTGGCGGGCTGGGAGCCGCGGCCGGAGACGTTCGTGACCGTCAGCGAGGGCCGGGGCGGATGATGCCGTCGTCCTCGACGGCGTTGCCGGCGGCAACGTTGCGCCCGCCGTCGGTGGCGGTCGGGCCGCTGGAGCCGCGGCCGAACTCGGGGTAGGTGTTGGTGCCGTGCTCGGAGATGTCGAGCCCGTTGCGCTCGTGCTCCGGGGAGACGCGGGCCTGCCCGGCGAGCTTGAACACGAACCAGACGAGGGCGGTCGCGGTAATCGTCCAGCCACCGATGAGGACGACGCCGGTGACCTGGGCGATGAACTTGCCGGCGACGGACGCCTCGAAGGCACCCGGCAGCGCGACGAACGGCATCAGGAGTGCGCCGAGCACGCCCGCACTGCCGTGGACGGGGAAGACCGCACAGACGTCGTCGATGCCGAGCCGCTCGGAGACGAAGTCGAAGACGAGCGGCAGCTGAATCCCTGCGAGGGTACCCACGAGCAGCGCACCCCACCAGTGGGTCGTGTTCGGGATGGCGGTGATGGCGGCCAGTCCGGCGAGCATCCCGTTTGCGGTGTACAGGGTGTCGACCTTGCCGGACCTGATGAGCGCGACGGCGGCGGAGCCGATCGCGCCCATCCCCATGGCGACCGTCGTGGTCATGGCCACCTGGCCGAGGGTGTTCACGCCCGCCCCGCCGGTGTCGAAGGCTCCGGCGGTGCCGACGTTGAAGCCGTACCAGCCGAAACAGAGCATGAGCGTCCCCAGCACCGCGAAGGTCATCGAGTGGCCGGGGATGACGTTCACCGAGCCGCCCTCGTCGTAGCGGTCCATCCGCGGGCCGAGGATGGCCGCGGCCGTGAGGCCGGCGATACCGCCCATACCGTGGACGATCATCCCGCCGGCGAAGTCCGAGAACGGGGTGCCGACGAGCTGTTCGACGAACCCCGTCTCGGGGGCCGCCCACGTCATCGCGATGACCACCGGGTAGATGACGGCTGCCAGCAGGAAGGTGTAGGCGATGTACGCACGGAGCTTCGCGCGTCCTGCGACGGCTCCCGAGACGATGGTCGCGGCGGTCATCGCGAAGACCGCACCGTACAACCAACCGACGTAGCCGCCGGCACCGGCGGCGGGCGAGAAGCCCTGGCCGGTCGCCAGACTCGCGATGCCGGTACCGAGGACGAAGAACACCATGACGCCGACGGCCCACGTCAGCATGTTCTTCGTGAGCTGGTTCGCGACGTTCTTGGAGCGTACCTGCCCCGCCTCCAGCATCGCGAAGCCCGCGTGCATGAAGAAGATGAGGAACGTCACCGTCAGGATCCACGTCTCGTTGACGGCGTCGGCGATGGCCGCCGGTTCGGTCTGCAGTGCCAGCGCGTCGATCATACCTTCACCTCCGTTCTACTCGCAGCTACGTTTGGAAGTCCGTCCATGTTTTGGGGTCTTTCAACCATGTTTGTCTTCCGAGTCACGTGAGAGCGTGATGGAACACCACTACATAAATGTTGGAGTTGAATATATCAAATACATTACCGGGTTGGTGGACACCCGTTCGGTCTTGGGTACGATAATATCTATATAAGGTCGTACAGCGTCCAGTATTCCGGTAGATATTGGTTCGGTTCCTGGACGGACGTCAAACGCAACACTTGCCAGGCGGCCGTATTTCCCGCGCTACGCGGCGCGCGCGGTGCGGTCACACGGGACCCGTTCACCCACCCCCGTCGCTGGAGACCGAGCCCTCGGGTGCCCGCAGTCGTCCGGCTACAGGCGGTCGGCGACGTCCTCGGCGAAGTACGTCAGGACGAGGTCGGCGCCCGCCCGCTTGATGGAGAGCAGCGACTCGTAGGCCACTTCCTCGAGGTCGAGCCACCCGTTCTCGGCGGCGGCGTGCAGCATCGCGTACTCTCCGGAGACGTTGTAGGCGGCGACGGGGTGGTCGAACTCCCGGCGTACCTCGGCGACGACGTCGAGGTACGCCAGCGCGGGCTTGACCATCAGCACGTCGGCGCCCTGCTCGGCGTCCAGGCGGACCTCCCGCGTGGCCTCGCGCGCGTTGGCGGAGTCCATTTGGTAGTGCCGTCGGTCGCCGAAGGCGGGCGCCCCGTCGGCGGCGTCCCGGAACGGGCCGTAGAAGGCCGACTCGTACTTGGCGGCGTAGGACATCACCGGCAGGTTCTCGTGGCCGGCGGCGTCCAGCGCCCCGCGTATCGCGGCGACCATCCCGTCCATCATCCCGGAGGGGGCGACCATGTCGGCGCCGGCGTCGGCGTGGGAGACGGCGATGCGGCCCAGCGACTCCAGCGTGGCGTCGTTGTCGACCGTCAGCCGGGGGTCCTCGCGGGCGTCGTCTTCGAGGACGCCGCAGTGGCCGTGGTCGGTGTACTCGCACATGCAGACGTCGGTGACGACGTAGAGCTCGGTGCGGTCGGTGATGCGCTCGACGGCGCGCTGGACGACGCCGTCCTCGGCCCACGCGCGCGTCCCCTCGGGGTCCTTCGACTCGGGAATCCCGAACACCATCACCGCCTCGACGCCCGTCTCGGCGATCTCGCGGGCACGGGCGACGCTCTCGGCGACCGGGACGCGCTCGTGCCCCGGCATCGACTCGATGGGAACCCGCTCGTCGGTCGTCGCGTCGACGAAGACGGGCGCGATGAGGTCCGAGGCCCGGAGGGCCGTCTCGCTGACCAGCGACCGGACGCCGTCCCTGCGGAGCCGTCGGGGCCGGTTCGTGTGGTTCATGCCTGCGTCTGGGGACGGCACCGGCAAAGGCGCGTCGCTCCCGGACGGTCGCCTCCGGCCACGCGCGTCGAACCTGCGACGACGGGGGCGACGGGAGTGTCCGAACCGCGAGCCGGCGACCCTGTGGCGGGCGTCCCGCCGCGGGAGGCGGCGCGCGACGTCGCGCCTCCGTGGACACGCAACGCATTTAACGGCCGTGCCCGACTGGTGACACGAATGGCTGTCGGCACGGAGCCCTCCGCACGCCTTCGGGCGTTCTTCGAGCGGTACGTCGTCTACATCGCGGGTGGCGTGACGCTCGCCTGCCTCGTCGCGGGCGTCTACCTCTTCCTGTTCGCCGACTCGGCGTTCGCGGAGTACCTGCTCGAGACCTACGGCCTGGGCGCGCTCTTTCTGATACTCATCCTGGAGGGGGCAATGCTCCTGTACTTCGCGCCGAGCGAGGCGCTGGCGCCTGCGGGAGTCACCCTGCTGGCGGACGGGGCGACCGACTACGCCGGCATCGCGGCCGTCATCGGCGTCATGGTGCTGGGCGCCACGGTCGGACAGTTCGCGCTGTTCACCGTCGCGAAGCGGGTCGGCCGCGAGTACCTGCTGGCCCAGTCGTGGTTCCGGGTCTCCGAGGGGCGACTCGAGCGGTTCGACGGGTGGTTCGAGCGGTGGGGGCCGCTCGCCGTCCCGGTCTCGAACGCGCTGCTCTTCACCCGGGGGATGCTCACGGTCCCGGCCGGCTTCGCCGACATGGACGACCGGACGTTCATCGTGCTGTCGGCGCTGGGGACGCTGCTCTTCCAGACGTGGCTCGTCGCGCTGTGGCTGGTCGTCGGCGAACAGCTCGGCGTGCTGTGAGACGGAAGAGAGCGGGTTGGTGGAGGGGAGCCACCGACGGACAGCAGGCGGACGGGATACGGGCATTGGGGCTCGGGTCCGGAGCCGGTCGTTGCTTGGGACACACCGCCCACCCGAACGGGTGGATATTCGATAACGCTGTGGGCAGTGGTGGCCGGCACCATTAGGTACGCCATCCGGGCAGGACCGTACAGGACCATCAAGAGGTACTCAACTCCGACCGACGGCAGAGATTCTACAGGAACTCCCGGACCTCCGAGTACCACATGTCGTGGTGGTCGAGGGCGTCGATGCGGCGGGCGAGCTTGGCGGCGATGACGTGCCAGCACAGCTCCGTCGGGTCCTCGGGGTCGAGGTTGTAGCGGCTGTCCTCGCACTCGCAGCCCCCGTCCTCGACGACGTGCTCCTCGGAGTGGCCGACAACGACGGTGAAGTCGCGGTACTCCTTGACCCGCTCCTCGGCGACGGCCTCGATGGCCCTGACGCCGCGGTCGCCGTGGGCCGCGATGATGGCGTCGGCGGCGTCGCTCGTCAGCTCGCCCGCCGCCTCCAGCTCCGCCTCCCACTCGTCGACCGCGGTCACGCCTCCGGCTTGTGCGCCATCGGGCAAAACGCTTCGGACCGACTCCTTTCGTCGGGTCGCGCTCCGCGCGACCGCGTGGCGGCTTCGACGCTTCCGGGTTGCGAGGGCGACGCAACCGCCACCGACGGTTTTCAAGCGAGTCGCTTTTCGGGGCCCCCGGCCAACGGCGGGTATGGAGGTCCGCGAGGGCGGCCTGACGCTCGAGGTGCCCGAGAAGCGCCACGGCGCCAGCGAAGGCAGCGGCGAGGGCGTCTTCTACAACCCGGTCCAGGAGCTGAACCGCGACATTACGGTCGGGGTGCTCCGGGTCGTCGCCGACGACTGCGACAGCTACCTCGACGCGATGACGGCCAGCGGCGTCCGGGCGGTCCGGGCCGCCGACGCCGGCTACGCCGTCACCGGCTGTGACGTCGACGCGGACGCCGTCGCGCTGGCCCGGGAGAACCTCGCGGCCAACGGCCTCGACGGCAATGTCGTTCACCGGGACGTCAACGCCCACATGCACGAGCACCGCCACGACGTCGTCGACCTCGACCCCTTCGGGACGCCGATTCCGTTCGCGGACGCGGCGGTCCGGAGCGCCGGCGAGTACCTCTGTGTGACCGCGACCGACACCGCGCCGCTGTGTGGCGCCCACTTCGAGAGCGGCGTCCGCAGCTACGGCGCGGTCCCGCGGAACACCGAGTTCCACCCGGAGATGGGGCTCCGCGTCCTGCTGTCGGCGCTCGTCCGGACCGCCGCCCGGTACGACGTCGCCGCGTGTCCCGTCCTGAGCCACGTCTCCAGCCACTACGTCCGCACGTACCTGCGCGTCGAGTCCGGCGCCCGCGCGGCCGACCGGCAGCTGGCGCGGCTCGGCTACATCGACCACTGCCAGCAGTGCCTCTGGCGGGACCACGAGGGGACGCTGGTGGCCGACCCAACGACGACGTGCCCCAACTGCGGGCAGTCGACGTGGACCGCCGGCCCGGTCTGGCTCGGCCCCGCCCACGACGCCGGCTTCGTCGACCGGGTCCGGGCGTCGATTCCGGACGCCTTCGGGACGGCCGACCGGAGCCGGAAGCTGCTCTCGACCGTCGCCGGAGAGCTCCACCGGCCCACCCACTACGACCAGCACAAGCTCTACAAGCGGTGGGGCGAGCCCGCCATCGCGATGGACGAGTTCCTCGAGGCACTGCGGGCGGCGGGTCACGAGGCCTCGCGAACCCACTACGGCGGCACGACGTTCAAGACGGACGCGGGCGTGGTCGCCGTCCGCGAGGCCCTCCTGTAGGCGGGCCCTTCCGCCGCGCCGGTTCCCCCCGATTTATGTGGGGTTCGGGCATATCTCGAACCGTGAACGGCTATCTCGACCGTGCGGTGACGGTGACCCGGGGCGTCGTCAACGGCGCCCAGTCGGACCGCATCACCTTCATCGCCGCAAGCCTCGCCTACTACGCGCTCATCTCGCTGCTCCCGATACTGCTCCTCGTGCTGGCGGCCGCGGCGGCCTTCGGCGACCCCGGGACGGTCGAGCAGCTGGTCGAGCGGGCCTCCACGGCGCTCGGCGAGCAGGCGGGCACGCTCGTCCGTGAGGCGCTGACCGGCGCGGTCGGCGGCGGCGTGACCCTCCTCGGCGTCGCCGTCCTGCTGTGGTCCGCGCTGAAGCTCTTCCGCGGGCTCGACATCGCCTTCTCGGAGGTGTACGGCCGCCCTGGCCCCGACTCGCTGCTCGAACAGCTCCGGGACGGGACGGTCGCGCTCGGTGCGGTCGCCGTCGGCGTCGCCGCCACCGTCGCCGTCGGCGCGCTGGTGTCGGGGCTCGGCGTCGACCGGTCGGTCCAGGGGGTCGACCTCCTCGGCGTCCTCGGGAGCGTCGGCCTCGTCGCCGGCCTCACCGTCGCGTTCCTGCCGCTGTACTACCTCCTGCCGGGCGACGACGTCGGCGTCCGGGAGGCGCTGCCGGGGGCGGTCTTCGCCGCCGTCGGCTGGACGGTGCTGCAGACCGGGTTCCGGGCCTACGCCGCGGGCGCCGGTAGCTACGAGACCTACGGCGTCCTGGGCGGCGTGTTGCTGCTGGTGACCTTCCTCTACTTCGGCGCCCTCCTGCTACTGTTGGGCGTCGTGCTGAACGCCGTCCTCGCCGGCCGCGCCGACGCCGGCACCGGCCTCGCCGAGAC
This sequence comes from Halobacteriales archaeon QH_10_70_21, assembly GCA_003021325.1. The sequence goes on along the minus strand of PXQM01000189.1, from coordinate 20,296 downwards.
CGAGCGCCCGGCGCCCGAACCGACCGCCGTACTCGAGGGAATCATGACACGGGACCACCCAGACGACCTGTCCGACGAAGAGCTACGCGAGGAACTCGAGCGGCTGTACGACGAGCTGGACCGCTTCGAGGAGCGCATCGACGACCGGACCGTCCACCGCGAGGAGATCGAGAGCGACCTCAAGCGGTACGTCCGCCGGCAGGTCCGCCGCGGCAAGGCCCGCGGCTGGGGGCCGTACCTGGTGCTGCTGTACGGCACCGCGATGACGCTCGGCGCCTTCTTCTACCTGTCGGGCGGCTGGGCCGTTCTCGCGATGGTGGTCGTCTGGCTGTCGACCCTCGGGCTGTACGTCCTGATGCTCATCGTCGGAACGACGGCCACCATCGCCGGCGTGCCGGCCCGGCTGAAGGACCGCTTCGAGAGCCGATGAGCCGCGGGGTCGACAAGCTCGCCGCCGTCGCCCGGCTCCCGGAGGCCGCCGTCGTCGCGGCTGCGGTCGTGACCCAGCTCGGCGACGTCTGGTTCCTCTTCGGCCTCCTCGGCCTCATCTACTGGTTCGGGGAGGCGCTGCCCGCCGGGCTCGCCTTCGACCGGCGGCGGGCGGCCTTCCTCGTCGCGCTCGGCCTCGGCGCGAACGTGGTCACGACGACGCTGAAGGGGTGGCTGGCGTACCCCCGGCCGCCGGGTGCCGGAACGGCCGGCGGCGGCGACCTGCTGCCGGCGCTCGTCGAGCCGCTCTACGCCTCGGCGGCCACCGCTACCGGGTTCGGCTTCCCCAGCGGCCACGCCCTCGGCACGACGATGGTCTACGGCGGCCTGGCGCTGCTCGTCGGCACGCGCCGCGCCTACGCGAGCGCCGCCGCCGTCGTCGGCGTCGTCGCCCTCTCGCGGGTCGTCCTCGGCGTCCACTACCTCGTCGACATCGTCGCCGGCGTCGCGGTCGGCGTCGCCGTCCTCGCCGCCCTCTACCGGCTCTGCGGCCGCGGATCGAACCCGGGCCGCGCGCTGCTGCTCGTCGCGCTGGCCGCGCTGCTGGCCCCGGTGGTGGGCGGGTACAACTTCGAGACCATGGCCGCCCTCGGGGGCGCCCTCGGGGCCCGTATCGCGTGGGGCGTCGTCGGCGGCGCCGTCGCCCACGAGTCGACGACGCGGCTCGGCGGCGTCGTCTCGGCCGCGGTCGGCGTCGTCTTCGGCGGGCTCTTTGGCGTCGTCTACGCCGTCGAACCCGCCCCCTACGTCGTCTTCGTCGCGGTCGGCCTCGTCCTCGCCGGCGTGCTGGCGGCGCCGCTGGCCGGCGAGGCGGTCGCGCGGCGCACGCGGGCCTCCGGCACCGGCGGCGCGGTCCGCCCGTAGCCGACGGCTCTCCCGTCCGCCGCCCGTTGGAAAAAACACTCGTGGGCCCCCGTCTACGCCGCACCGAACGGGGACGACGCGCATGAACCGCTTCGCCGCCCGTCTTCTACGTCACGACCGGTGACACCGGCGTCGCTCGCCCGGAGTGACGCCGAACGCCCGGCGCGCACCGGGCGGTTCTCACCGTCCGTTCGCGGACCCTCGGTCAGCTCACGCGGGTCGCGGGCCCTCCGGTTCGGAACCCGCCGGCCGACGACCTCGAAGAAGGTCGGTGGCTCAGAAGGTCTCGAGGTAGCGGTCGAGTTCCCACTCGGAGACCTCGGCGATGTACTCGGAGAACTCCTGGCGCTTGGCCTCGACGAACTTCTCGGAGACGTGCGGGCCGAGCGCGGACATGACGACCTCGTCCTCCTCGAGGGCGTCGACGGCCTCGCCGAGGTTGCCGGGGAGCGTGTCGATGCCGTACTCCTCGCGCTTTGCCTCGTCGAACTCGTAGATGTTCTCGCGGACCGGGTCGGGGCAGTCGAGATCGTTCTCGATGCCGTCGAGGCCGGCGTGGATCATGACGGCCAGCCCGAGGTAGGGATTACACGAGGGGTCGGGCGCGCGGAACTCGATGCGGGAGGCCGCCGGGATGCGGGCGGCGGGCTTGGCCTCGTACCCCGGCACCAGCCGCTTGTAGCTGTTGACGGTCGGGTTACAGACCGCCGTGATGGCCGGCGCGTGCTCGAGGATACCGGCGAGGAAGCCGTATGCGGTCTCCGAGAGGTTGAACTCGTCGTCCTCGTCGTGGAACGCGTTCTCGCCGTCCTCGGTGAAGAGCGAGAGGTGGGTGTGCATCCCCGAGCCGTTGATGTGCGCGATGGGCTTGGGCATGAACGTCGCGTGCAGGTCGTGCTGTGCGGCGATGGCCCGGACCACCGAGCGGAACGTCGCGATGTTGTCCGCCGTGGTGAGCCCGTCGGCGTACTTGAAGTCGATCTCGTGCTGGCCCTCGGCGACCTCGTGGTGGCTGGCCTCGACCTCGAAGCCCATCTCCTCGAGGCCGTAGATGATGTCGCCACGGACGTCCTGTGCGAGGTCCTTCGGCGCCAGGTCGAAGTAACCGCCGCTGTCGTGGGTCGTCGTCGTCGCGGTGCCGTTCTCGTCCTCCTCGAAGAGGAAGAACTCGGGCTCGGGCCCGGCGTTGACCGTGTAGCCGAGGTCCGCGGCGCGCTCGAGGGCGTTCTTCAGCACGCGCCGCGGGTCGCCGCTGAATGGCTCGCCGCTGGAGGGGTCGATGATGTCACAGATGAGCCGCGCGCTCGTCACCTTCTCGCTGTTCCGCCACGGGAGCACCGCGAACGTCTCGGGGTCGGGGTCGAGACGCATGTCCGACTCCTGGATGCGGACGAAGCCGTTGATGGAGGAGCCGTCGAAGTAGATACCCTCGGTGAATGCTTTCTCGGCCTGGTCGGCCGGAATGGAGACGTTCTTCACCGTCCCGAGGATGTCGGTGAACTGCAGACGGAGGAAGTCGACGTCGTGCTCTTCGATGTCGTCCAGTACGCTCTGTGCTTCGGCTGAAAGGCCACCGTCGGTGGCTACGTTCTCGTTCGTCATCTTTCTCGACGGGAGGAACGAGGCAGGCATCTACTAAAGCGTTACCGATTTGCGCAAATCTCCCCTGTTGAACCACAGAACTGCATATTCGTAAATTTCTAAACCCTGGGGTCGGTAACAGGATGTAATGACGTACGAAAATCTCGACCGCAAGTTGGTGAACGCGCTTCTGGACGACGGCCGCGCCTCGCTCCGCTCGCTTGGCGAGGACCTCGACGTCTCCGTGACGACCGTCTCGAACCACATCTCCGACCTCCAGGAGCAGGGCATCATCGAGGGCTACGTCCCCGAGGTCAACTACGGCGAGCTGGGGTACGACGTGACCGCCATCATCCAGCTGAAGGTCGAGGGGAGCGCGCTCCCGGAGATAACCGAGCGGCTCAGCGAGCAGACCCACATGGTGTCGGTCTACGAGATTACCGGCGACCACGACATCGTCGCCATCGGCAAGTTCACCGACACCGACCACATGAACGAGCAGATCAAGGAACTGCTCGTCGACCCCGAAATCAAGGAGTCGAACACGTCGGTCGTGCTGAACACGGTCGTCGAACACGAGCAGTTCGAGCTCGACTACTGATACTGACTGTCGTACCGAACTACCGGCGAGCGCCCCGCGGGCCGGTGCTCTCCGGTAACGGACGACAACAACCCGTATGAGTCCCGTGCTCCGGGGGTTCGCCGTTCCGGTCCGGGAGCGGTGCGCGTGGCAGCCTCGTTGTCTCCCCCCGGTAGCGTCGCCGTCTCTTCCCCTTCTCCGTTCCCGCCACCGACGCCGGGGTCCGTACCGCTCCCGACCGAAGCAGGGTTTTCATCGCAGGACGTTCTCCTACAGAAATATTTATAACGAACAATCGTTTATTACAAGATGCCACACCATGACAAACCAGATTACCGAAGAGCTCGTCCACTGGGAACTGGCCGACCCCCCGGACGGGGCGGGGGTGACCGAAGAGGACGAATCGGAGCGACCCGGGACGTCGCCGGAGTGAGTGGGTCGACGCCGTTCCTGCGAGCAGCCGCCGACGCGAGCGGCGCAACTGGCGGCCCCGGGCAGGTGTCCACGGCCGCGACCGCTGGACGCCGAGGGACATCCGGGCGCCGACAACGTGGTTCTCGTCGCGGGTCCCGTCATTTCGCGGGCGCGGTCTCCGCCGTCGACGGCGAACCCCGGTACCTGTCCCGACCGACCCGGCTCCGGCCCGCTGCTACCGGTCGAGACAGTAGTCGACGAAGTTCCGCAGGATGCGAAGCCCCGTCTCGCCGGACTTCTCGGGGTGGAACTGCGTCCCGAAGACGTTGCCCGCCTCGCTGGCGACGATGGAGGGGAAGGAGACGCCGTAGTCGGTGGTCGTGACGACCGCCGCGTCGTCGTCCGGCCGGGCGTAGTAGGAGTGGACGAAGTAGGCGTACTCGCCGTCTATTCCGTCGGCAATCGGGTGGTCCCGCCGGACGCGCAGCTCGTTCCAGCCCATGTGCGGGACGGTCTGTCCCGCATCGAACCTGACGTTGCGGCCCGGGACGAGGTCCAGCCCCTCGGCGTCCCCCTGGCCGACGCGTTCGGCCTCCTCGCTGGACGTCAGCAGCATCTGCATCCCGAGACAGATGCCGAACAGCGGCGTCCCCTCGGCGGCGGCGTCGGCCAGCGCGTCCCGGAACGGTCCGGCGTTCTCCATCCCCTCGCTGAAGGCGCCGACGCCCGGCAGGACGACCCCGTCGGCGGCGTCGATGTCGGCCGGGTCGTCGGTCAGCGACACCTCGGCCCCGGCCCGCTCCAGTCCCCGCGTCGCGCTCCGGAGGTTGCCGAGCCCGTAGTCGACGAGGACGACCTCGGCGGTCCGCTGGGTGCTCATACACGTACCCGGGCGGCTCACCGACAAGTCAGTTTCCATCGCGACGACCGAGGCGCATCCGCCGGTCCGGCGTTTCCACGGTCGGACCGAGAGCGGAGGCGGCCGGTCCGCTTCGACCGGAGGGTGGCTACGGTTCGCCGCGACCGAGCCACTTGTTCGGGTCGAACAGGTCCTGGACGGCCTCGACGAACCCCTTACTGTCGTGCTCCCCGGGCCGGAGCCGGGCGCGGATCCGCGAGGAGATCAGCTCGATGCCCAGCACGACGATGAACACCATGACCAGGCCGGCGGCGGTCTGCCGGAACTCGAAGAGGTCCTGGCTGTTGCGGATCATCAGCCCGAGCCCACCGGCGCCGACGACTCCCAGGGAGATGGCGATCCGGGTGTTGATCTCCAGGATGTACAGCGTCCAGGCGATGAACGACCGGGACACCTGGCTCAGCATACCGAAGCTAACCGTCTGCGTGCCCGAGGCCCCGGTCGAGCGGACTGCCTCGATCGGACCCTCCTCGATCTCCTCGAGGTCGTCCGTGAACAGCCGCCCGAGGTTCCCGATGCTGTCGGTCGCGATTGCCAGCACCGCGGTGACCTGCCCCGGTGGGCCGATGGGGATGTACAGGAATATCCAGACGATGGCGGGAATCGCACGGATTCCGCTCAGGAGGCCCCGGAAGACGAAATTGAGCGGGAACGGGAGCACGCGCTCGCTCCCGAGCACGCCGAGAACGAGCGCGAACGGGAACGCGAGCACGGTTCCCATGAACCCCAGCAAGAGGGTCACGAGGCTCGCTTTCACGAGTGACTGACGGTCCGACCCGAGGCTCTCGACGATGGGGGCACCCCCGTCCCGGAAACTGGCGGGGATGGCCCGCAGACCGGTGATGCCCTGGTCGGCCGTGTACACCGTGAATCGCTGGAAGTCGGGCGGGAAGAACCCCTGGAAGATGAACGTACCCATCGCCGGATACCGGTCAGCGACGACGCGGGGCTGGAACCCGATGAACCCGAACCCCCAGTACGTGATGCCGAGAATCGACGCGACCAGCCCGAGCCACAGCAGGTACTTGAGCCGGCGGGCGCGTTTGAGCACTCGGAACTGCGTTTCGATTTCCGAATCCGGGGACGAACTCACGCGCCCCCACTCCCGTCGGCCGCGGTGGAGGCCGACGTTCGGTTGTCCCCGGTGGCGTCCGTCGGGAGTCCCTCCTCGTCGTTGCCATCCCCGTAGTAAATGCGGTCCATCTCCTCCATCGTGAGGTCGTCGGCGTCGCCGTCGAAGATGACCTCACCGTCGCGAATGCCGAGGAACCGGTCGCCGAACTCGCGTGCGATGTTCACCTGATGGAGGCTCGTAACCGTCGTGAGATCCTGTTCGGTCGCGGCCTTCTTCAGGTAGCGCATCACGTCGCGGGCGGCCTTCGGGTCGAGGCTGGCGACCGGTTCGTCGGCGAGCACGACCTCCGGCTTCTGGACCAGCGCGCGGGCGATGCCGACGCGCTGTTTCTGCCCGCCGCTCATCGACTCCGCGAGCTGGCCGGCCTCGTCCAGCAGCCCGACCGTCCGGAGGGCCTCGAGTGCCGTGATTTTGTCCTCCCTCGCGTGGAGCCCGAGTGCGCTCCGGACGAGGCCGTTTCGAGAGAGCGCTCCCGACAGTGCGTTCCCGAACGCGGTCTTGTTCTCGATGAGATAGTGCTCCTGGAACACCATCCCGATACTGCTACGGTTCTCTCGAACCTCCTCACCGCCTACGTGGACGGTGCCCGTGGTGGGTTCCGTGAGCCCGTTCAGCACGCGCAGCATCGTCGACTTCCCGGCTCCGGACGGTCCGAGCAGAATGACGAACTCGCCCTCTGCGATGCTGAAGGACACACCGTCGAGTGCGACGGTGTCCTCGTCGTACACTTTACTGACATTTTTGAAGTCGATCGATGGCATGTGTTTTGTTTTACCGAGAACGGACCGGTCGTATCAAAATCGGTTTCGGTATCAGCCTGACCCCTGGACCCGTCTACTGGAAGATGTCGGTGCCGACGTCGAGTTCGTCGGCGACGTCGATGACCGACTGGTACCGGTCCTCGGTCGCCTCGCGAACGCGGCCGAACCAGAGGTCGTCGTCGGTCCCCTCCTCGCCGTCCGCGCCGTGGTAGACGCTGTCCGGTGCCTCCAGGAAGGCGGTCTGGATGGCGTCCTTGGCCTCGTCGCTGAGTTCGGGCGAGACGACGATCGGAGCGCGCGGAAGTCCGTCGTCCTCGTGGAGCGTGGTCGCAACCTCCTGCCAATCCTCCGGCGCCGGCCCTGCGGGCGTGTCACGAACGAAGCCACCCATCGCGGCCGCGTCCACCTGGCCCTGCTCGAGCAGGGTGTACGAACTGACGTGGCCGCCGGCGAAGCGGGCGTCGAACTCGGCCTGGGCGCCGTCGCCCTCCGGAAGCTCCCCGACGTCGAGTCCTCCCTCGCTGGACATGCTGTACAGCGGGTAGAGGGCACCGCTGGTCGACAGCCGGTCGGAGAAGGCGACCGTCTTCCCCGAGAGGTCCGACAGCTCCGTGATGTCGCTGTCGTTCGGCGTCGCGATGAGGCTCTTGTACTCCCAGCTACCGTACCCGTACCGCTGAAGAATGATCTCCGCGTTGTCGGTCTTGACCCCGAGCGCAGCCGCGAACGGACCGGTTTCGGCGAAGTCGGTCGTCCCCTCACCGAGCGACTGGATGATGGCGCTGTAGTTGCTGCCGACGTTCCCCTCGACGGTCAGGCCCTCCGGAACGCTGTGGTTCTCCGTCAGATAGCTTTCGACGTGGTCCAGGAGCGGGGCATACTGCACCTCCAAGTCCTCCTGCGGCACCGACGGCGAAATACCGACGTTCACCCGTCCGTCCCCTCCGAAACTCATCTGGTCGCTCGCTTCGGTTTCGGTTTCGGCTTCGGTTTCGGTCTCGTCCCCCGACCCTATGGTCTCGGTCTCGGTCTCGTCGTCGCCCCCCGAGCCGCCGTTTCCGGTGCAGCCCGCGATTCCGGCGACGCCCGTTACACCAGCGATTTTGAGGAACCTTCGGCGTTTCTGCATAATGGATACACGTGAGAGTTTAATCGGTATCTCAAAAAGTTTGCTGTTCGAGTATAATGAGAGATATATTCTGATATACACCGGACGCGGCGACGACCCGCGCACGCGAGCAAAACGGCAACGGGTACCTGCCGCCCCGGTGCTGGAACGCCCGGTGAGCCGTCGACCCTCCCGCGGCTTCGGTCGGTTCGGCGGCGGCCCGCAGCCGGGGGTGCCCGTCCGGCAACGTCGCGCGCCGGAACTGCGGGTCGAAAACGCCGGGCGTGCGAACGATTCCACGTGTCCGGACCGCTCTGGGCGTACGCAGGACTCCGGTCAGAACTCCCCCAGCCGCGACTGTCCGCCGCCGTCGCCATCGAGAAACGAGACGGCCTCGTCGAGCGCCGTCGCGAACGTCTCCCGCTGCCCCGGGTCGTACAGCGTCGCCGCCGGATGGACGCAGACCAGCACGCGCCGCGCGGCTCCCGCGATGCGGGCGTCGTGCAGCGTCCCCGCCTCGTCGGTCACCGCCACCGGCCGCTCCAGGAGGTGTTCGGAGGGAACCTTCCCCAGGGCGACGACCACCTCGGGGTCGACGGCGTCGAGCTCGGCTCCCAGATACTCGCGGCAGTTGCCCAGTTCGCCGTCCGTCGGGTCCCGGTTGTCCGGCGGCCGGCAGCGCACGCAGTTGGTGATGCGCACGTCGCGCCGCGAGCGCCCGCGGTCCCGTAGCGCGTCGTCGAGGACGTCGCCGGACCGTCCGACGAACGGCTCGCCCTCCTCGTCCTCGCGTTCGCCGGGGGCCTCGCCGACGAAACAGAGGTCGGCGTCCGTCGGTCCGACCCCGTTGACGATACGGCTCCGGGACTCGCACAGTGCCGGGCACCGCGAACACGCCCGGACGTCGATGTCGTCGCCCATACGCGCCCGTGGGCGCGCCTGGAAGTTAACCCCGCCGGAAGGCGTCGACCCGCCGGGCGGCCAGCCCCGCGACCCGGAGCGGCTCCGGACGGCGTTCCTGGGTGAACGCCTCGACGACGCGGTCGGCCTCGGCGTCCGCGGTCCCGACGCTCCGGACGAACAGGGGCTCGTCGCCGGCCCCATCGACGCGCCGCCGGTCGGGCAGGCCCTCGTAGGTCGCGAGCCTGTCCCCGCGGTCGGGCGCCTCGAAGGCCTCCCGAATCGCGTCCGCCAGCCCATCGCTCTCCTCGTAGGAGACGGCGAGCACGGGCCGGTCGACGGCCTCGGCGAGCCGCCCCACGTCGACGACGTTGTACCACGCCGGTGCGACGCCGGAGAGAAGCAGGTACGAAACGTCCTCGCGGTCCAGCCGCCGCCAGCAGTCGATGATAGCGTCGGTCGCGTCGGTGCCGCCGACCGTGCACGTTCCAAAAACGAAGTCGTCGACCGTCCGGTCGACGCGAGCGACCGCGCCCGCCAGCGTGCTCGTCGTCGTCCCGTCGTCGGTCCCGCGGTAGGACTCGGCGACGCCGAGGGCGCGGCGCCCCGGCCTCACTGCCCCTGGATTTCCTCGAAGGTTTCGAGTAGGTCCTCGCTCGAGGCGTCGTCGTACTCGAACTCCACCTCGCCGTCGTGTTCCGCGAGCGTCGAGCGGTCGCTCTCCTCGATGTCGGTGTCGATTTCCTGGTTTTCCTGTTCGGATTCGTCGTAACTCCCGAATCCCATGTCTAGACTGAGTTAGCGACTGCACCGTGTTAAACGCCACGGCGGCCGTCGAGAGGCCATCGGGCATTCGGGTCGACTCGCCCGATACGTCTTCACATGGCGCCGGACGGTCCGGTTTATCGACCCGTGTCCGGTCCCGGTAGGCCACTACGGAGGAGTTGCGGCCGACCGCCTCGCGGCCGACGACCGCTGTGTCCCGCAGTCGGTCGAGAGCGACCCGGCTGCGGCGCCGCTCGACTGCCTCCTCGTCGGGTGGGACGCCCACGAGACTCCGCCGACCGCCGTCGCCACGGGCGCCGACCCGGGCGTCCCCGTTGTCGTCTGCGCCCCGGCGGGGCGGCCGCGTCGAGCCGCCAAAGCGACCCGGACGGGGGCGACGGATACGTCGTCCCCGCTGCACTCGACGGGGAGACTGTCGCCGACCGCGTCGTCGCGGAGACGGTCTGCGTCAGGTACTGCGAGGACCACCCAGAGGCGACCATGCGGTTCGGCGCACCGGCGGAGGTTCCGACCGTCTACGCCGACGGTCTCCTCGAGCGGGCGGTCGACGTCGTCGTCGCGACGACGGCCCGGGCATCCCCGACCGGGAGCGGCAGATACTGATACTGCCGGCTGTAACTATCTCAAACGGGGGTGTTTTGAGCCGAGTGGTACAGAACCGCTGCCGTCGAATATCTCGAACGAATCTTCACGTAATCACAGCCGGCAGTATGAGCGGCCAGCGCGAGATAACGCAGCCGGACCACAGCACGGGGCTCGGCCTGTGGGTCGCCCGCTGGGTCGTCGAGGGGGTCGACGGCCGACTCCGCTTCGGCGACGCCGACGACGGGACGACCGTTCGCCTCCGGCTCCGGCGGGTCCAGGCGTCACCGTGAAGACCGGGGCCGCCCCAGTAGGGGTATGAACGTCACCAACGTGACCGCCGGGGCGGAGTCGTTCACCTGCAACGCCTACCTCGCCGAGGGCGACCGCACGGTGCTCGTCGACGCCGGCGCGATGGAGGGCGTCGTCGACGTCATCGAGGGCCGCACCCCGACGCTGGACGCCGTCGTGCTCACCCACCAGCACGGCGACCACCTCGCCCGCCTCGACGCGGTCTTGGACGCCTTCGACGCGCCGCTGTACGCCTACGGCGACCACCCGCGACGGACGCACGAACTCGAGGACGGCGACCAGGTGTTCGCCGGCGACGAGGCCTTCGACGTGGTCCACACGCCGGGGCACGCCGACGACCACGTCTCGCTGGTCTCGGAGACGTCGCTGTTCAGCGGCGACGTGGTCGTCCACGACGACGGCGCATTCGACTACGGGAGCTTCGGCCGGACCGACATGGCCGGCCAGTCCCGCGAGCGGCTCATCGAGAGCATCGAGACGCTGCTCGAGCGGATGCCCGACTCCGTCGAGCACATGTACGCGGGCCACGGAGACGTCTTCCACGGCGACGTCCGCGACGTCGTCGAGACGGCGCTCGGGCGCGCCGAGACGCGCGAACCGAAGTACCCCGACGAATAACAGGACTGCTCGGCGCGGCCGCTGGCGGACGAACGTCGGTCGGAGAACGGGACCGGAGTCAGGCCGCGCGGCGCTCTTTGGCCTTCGGCCGGAGGTTCCCGTACCCGCACTTCCGGCAGCTGTCGGCTCGCTGGGGGTTCCGGGCGTTACAGCGCATGCAGATCATCTTCTCGAGGATGCGCTCCTCTGCCTCGTCGAACTTGGCCATACGCGGGCTGAAGTGGTGCCGCCGGATAAACCTGACCGTTCGGCTTTATGCGCGTCCCCGTCCAAGACCGGACGATGTACGACCGACTGGCCGACCGTCCGCTCGTGGTCGACGACTACGCCCTCGAGTCCGCCTCGCTGGAGACCTCCTCGGATTTCACGCGCGTCTCGACGACGGTGGTGCTGTCGGGTGACGGCGAACGGGGCCGGGGGGAGGACGTGGGGTACGAGGCCGACGACCAGCGGCGTTTCCAGCGGGCCTACTCGGACGGCGGGCTCGACCTCGCCGGCGAGTACACCCTCGAGTCGTTCTCGGCGCACCTCGAGGACCTCGAGCTGTTCCCGGCGCCGCCGGAACGCGAGGCCGACCGCCACTACCGGCGGTGGGCCCTTGAGAGCGCCGCCCTCGACCTGGCGCTCCGGCAGGCCGGGACCGACCTCGGGAGCGCGCTCGACCGCACGTACGACCCCGTCCGGTTCGTCGTCAGCACGCGGCTCGAGAGCCCCGTCCGGCTCGACGACATCCGTCGCGTCCACCCCGGTGCGGAGTTCAAGCTCGACCCGACCGAGGCGTGGGACGAGGCGTTCGTCGCGGCGGTCGCCGACTACGGCGGCGTCCGAATCCTCGACCTGAAGGGACAGTACGAGGGGACCGGCGTCGACGGCTCGACGGACCCGGAACTGTACCGCCGACTCGTCGAGGCCTTCCCGGACGCGGTCTTCGAGGACCCGGCGACAACCGAGGCGACCGGACCGGTCGTCGACCGCGTCCGGGACCGCGTCTCCTGGGACGCCCCGATAACCGGCGTCGAGAGCGTCGAGCGCCTCCCGTTCGAGCCGGACTGGCTGAACGTCAAGCCCTCGCGGTTCGGGACGCTGCGGTCGCTCCTCGACACCATCGAGCACTGCGAGGACCGGGACATCCGGCTCTACGGCGGCGGGCAGTTCGAACTCGGCGTCGGCCGAGGGCAGATACAGGCGCTCGCGTCGCTGTTCTATCCCGACGCGCCGAACGACGTTGCTCCGGGCGGCTACAACGCGGCGACGCTCGACGACGACCTCCCGACCAGCCCGCTCGAGCCGCCGTCCGACCCCGACGGCTTCCGTTGGTGACGAGCACAACGGCAGAACGATGTGGGCAAAAACAACGCCTACTCGTCGACGAGGTACTCCTCCTGGACCGCGACGACCGCCTCGGAGTCGGCGCAGTCGGCGTACCGCCGCAGCGGCTCCTCGTTCAGCTCGATGAACGTGTGTCCCCAGGTGAACTTCCCGAGCACGGTCTCCGCCGCCTCGCGGTCGCCGAGGATGCACAGGGCGCCGGCGAAGGCCTCGACGGTGGTGAGCCGGAACGGCGTCCCGTAGTTGACCGGGTTCGCGGCGACGAGGAACGGCAGCGCGCGGTGGGGGCCGTCGAGCCGGAAGGCCTCGGCGTCGGCGGTCTCCCAGGAGCAGTCCAGCGCCACGAGCCGGTCGCCGGGCGGGTCGTCGGCCGGCGACAGCGCCACGTCGGCGTGGGGGTCGAGCACGAGTCCCGGCGGCGTCGCTCGCGCCGAGCGGTGGAGCTCGGCCATGTTGAACCGGGCGAGCTTCCGCGCCGAGCACTTCTCGGGGTCGTCGTCCCCCTCGTAGCGGACGTGCAGCTCCACGTAACTCCTTGGCCCCCGGGGCGGCAAAAGTCGCTCGCACTCCGGGCTCCGGCGCCGGGTACTTCCGGCTTGCTCCCCTCTGTCCGGTATGGACGGCACCACCCTGGTCCGGGAGTACTACCGCGCGGTAGACGAGGACGACTACGCGGCGCTGTCCGACGTCCTCGCCGATGGATTCGTTCACGAGCGCCCCGACGCGACCATCGAGGGCCGCGAGGCGTTCGTCGCGTTCATGCGGTCGGGCCGCCCGGAGACGGACACTGAACACGTCCTCGAGGCCGTCTACGAGAGCAGTGCCGGGGACCGCGCCGCCGCCGAGGGCCGGCTGCTTTCGCCCGACGGATCCGAGTGGTTCGGCTTCGTCGACACCTTCGCGGTCGGCGACCGTGGTATCGGTCGGCTGCGGACCTACACCGACGCAGGCGGCGGCTGACCGCAGCCACCGCCGACGGAGCCAGGCTTATCCACGAGAACGCCGTACTGGCGGTATGGTGCCGTGGGAAGCCCTGTTCGCGTACGCTCTCATCCTGGTAGCGGCGGCGCTGCTCGGCTGGCTCCCGTTCAGGTTCCTCGAGTGCATCTCCATCGTCGACCAGCTCGACCCCGCCGACGCGGCCGCCGGCCGGCGCGTCTCGGACTCGCGGGTGACCTGCCCTGGCTGCGGGTCGGTCAACGAGACGGCCTACGACTACTGTTCGTCCTGCGGCGGGCGGCTGCTCGTCGACGCCGACTGATGGCTGCGTGTTAAAACCTTCCCAGCGCAGCACCAGGCTCTTCATGCCGGAGTCGAACCCATACCCGAGCTGGAACCGTTCGTACTGGACCACAGAGAGCGAAGCGACCGAGGAGCGGACGGAGGGTCCCACTCCGCGGGAGCGCCGGTGTCCGGCGTGTGGCGCCCGGGTCGAGCCGGCCTTCGACCTCTGTGGGGCCTGCGTCCGGCCCTGCCGGAGTAGCTACCCGTCGCCGACGGCCGACTCGCCGACCGGCTCCTGGCCCTCGATGTGCTCGGTGCCGCCCATGTACGGTTGGAGCGCCTCGGGCACCTCGACGGTACCGTCGTCGTTCTGGTAGCACTCCATGATGGCGACGACGACGCGCGGGACGGCGACCCCCGAGCCGTTCAGGGTATGGAGGTACTCGGCCGACTCGTGCTGTTCGGGGCGGTACTGGACGCCCGCCCGTCGCGCCTGGAAGTCCTCGAAGTTCGACACCGACGACACCTCGAGCCACCGACCGCCCTCGTCGGGGCCCTCGGGCATATCGTCGGCGGGTGCCCACACCTCGACGTCGTACTTCTTCGCCTGCGTGAACCCCATGTCGCCGGTGCACATCTCCAGGATACGGTACGGCAGCCCGAGCCGCTCGAGCACCGTGGTCGCCTCGTCGACCAGCCCTTCCAAGCGGTCGTAGCTGTCCCCGGGCCGCACGAAGTTCACGAGCTCGACCTTGTTGAACTGGTGGACCCGGACGATGCCGCGGGTCTCGGTTCCGTGCTCGCCGGCCTCGCGCCGGAAGTTCGGCGTGTAGGCCACGTGCTTGATGGGGAGGTCCCCGTCCAGCAGGATCTCCTCGCGGTACATGTTGGTGACCGGCACCTCCGCCGTCGGCAGGAGCCAGAGGTCGTCGTCGTCGTAGGGCTCGTCGTTGGCGCCGCCGACGCGGTATGCGTCGTCGACGAACTTCGGGAACTGGCCGGTGCCGCGCATCGCCGCCGAGTTGACCGGGATGGGCGGGAAGACGTCGGTGTAGCCGTGCTCCGTGCGGTGCAGCTCCAGCATGAACTGCACGAGGGCGTGCTCGAGGCGGGCGGCCTCGCCCTTCGCGAAGTAGAAGCCGCCGCCGGCGACCTTCGCGCCGCGCTCGAAGTCCAGCACGTCCAGCTCCTCGCCGAGGTCGTAGTGGGGCACCACCTCGTCGGGGAGCTCGCGTCGGTCCTCGAACCCCCAGCGCTCGGCCTCGACGTTGTCGGACTCGTCCTCGCCGACCGGCGCGTCGGGGTGCGGGACGTTCGGCAGCTCCAGCAGCTTCCGCTCGAGTTCGGCCTCGAGCTCGTCGGCCCGCTCCTCGACGGCCTCGAGCTCCTCCTTCAGCGCCTGGGAGCGCTCGATGGCCTCTTCGGCCGCCTCGTCGTCGCCCTCCCGCTTGAGCTCGCCGATGCGGTCCGAGACCTCGTTGCGCTGGTGCCTGAGGTCGTCGCCCTCGGCCTTGAGCTCGCGCCACTTCTCGTCGACCTCGAGTATCCGCTCGAGGTCCGCGTCGACGCCCTTGGCGTCGAGCGCGCGCCTGACCTCGTCGGGGTTCTCGCGGACGAACTGCCTGGATAGCATTTGCCGGCGGTTCGATTCGCCCGGGCAAAGTCGTGTCGGTCGCGTGCCAACCGGTGTCGGACCCGCGGCGCCCGCTCCGGCCTGCCGGACGGCCCGGAATGGGCAACTGCAGTCGCACACGTAGCGATACGCACCCCGTCCGAAGCCGCCGGTTCAGCCGCTCACGAGGGTTCAGACCAACGACGGGCGGGGCGAGGGAGTGGACACAGCGCCCCGGCCGATGTCCCGCAGGCGATACCATGTCATGACCGGGCAGAATGCCAGCGACCAGGGTCTGTGTCCACGTGTCTCAAGACGCCGCAGGTGTATGAATGTTGTAATTGACCCGGTTGATCAAAATAGAACGGTGCGTGACAGCCACCGACGGCCTCCGGCGTCGGGCGGGCTCGTACGGCCGCTACGCCGACCGGTTCGGCCCCCGGGATTCGGCCATTCACGGCGGAACGCACGCGCTTCGACCCGGCAGGTCACTCACCCCTGCCGACCCGGATAGAACGGCGGCGGTCGATACGCGGCCACGACGGTGCATGGCTCCGGTCCAGTCCGGTCCAGTCCGGTCCGGGTTACACCGGCTCAACCGCTTCGGGCGGGGCCGACGCCGATTCCCTGACCGACCGATAGTAAACGCCCCGCCGCGTCTGTCGAGTTGACGACTGACCAAAGTGGGGGGCCGGCGTTGCCCCGCGCATGATAGAGCAGTACCTCGAGCGGCTCTTCACCTGGGAGCGCCTCGAGAACACCGAGCGCGGCGTCGAGTTCGAGCTGAAGACCCGGCTCATCGAGGCCGAGTTCGAGGGTGTAACGACGGCGAAGATCGACGGTGAGGCCGTCGCCGCCGGAGACATCACGCTCGAACTCGACGAGGACGAGCGGTACACGGCCGACGAGATAACCCCGGAGAACCCCCTCGAGCTGGACCTCGCCGAGACGGTGCAGGTGATTCTCGACCGCGACCGCCTCCGAAAGGGCGTCCGCGAACTGGAGCTGGGGCTCCGCGTCGAGGGATACGGCGAAGTCGGCTTCACCACCGACGACGAGATACGGACCGATGACCTCGTCGACGTCGACCCGGCGGAGTACACCGTTGCGGAACTGCGGGACCTCGTGGCGGTCATCACCGAACCGGAGTCACTGGAACGCCTGCTTGAGCGGGAGCGCGACGGCAAGGACCGGACCACGGCGGTCGGGGCCATCGAGGACGGCCTCGAGGCGGCCGAGCCGCTGACCGAGGCGGAGATGGTCCGCTCGGAGCCGACAACGAAGGACACCGGCAGCAACCTGGTCAACGACCTGCTGGTCGAGGTGCTGGAGTCGCCCCAGCGCATCTCGGTGTACTGACGGTCCAGACGCTCGGCTCCGGGACGCCCGGGGAGATCGCGGGGCGGACGGTCCTTCCCCGGGAGCACCGTCCGGTCGACGCTGGAGGACTTCGAGAGCGAGGACATCGCCGAGCGGACGGGGGACGGCGAGTACAGCGTCGCCTCGCCGATCGGGGTCCTCCAGAAGCGACAGCGGGACCTCTGGACGGTCCTCCGGAGCACCCTCTAAGTTTTATCCCCTGGCGCGGTAGCCCCGCCATGGCCATCGGCGACGTCTTCGAGGTCGGGTCGGTACCGGACTGCTACTACGTCGACACCGGGACGTACGAGACGCCGGCGTACGGGTCGATCTACCTGCTGGACGCCGAGCGACCGGCCATCGTCGATTCGGGCATCGGGACGAACTACGAGCGCGTCCTGGCGGGGTTGGAGTCGGTCGGCATCGCGCCAGCGGACCTCGAGGTCATCGCGCTGACGCACGTCCACCTGGACCACGCGGGCGGTGCGGGGTTCATCGCCGAGGAGACCGGCGCCGACGTCTACGTCCACGAGACGGGCACGAAGTTCCTCGCCAGCCCCGAGCGCATCTGGGAGGGGACCAAGGCAGCCGTCGGCGACCAGATACGGTACTACACGGAGCCGAAGCCGGTCCCGGTCGACGCTATCGAGCCGATACACGACGGTGCTACCGTCGACCTCGGCTCGACCGCCCTCGAGGTCCACCACGCCCCCGGCCACGCCTTCCACCAGGTCGTCTTCCACGACCGGGCGGCCGAGGCGGTGTACACGGCCGACGCGGCCGGCATCTACGTCCCGGAGTGGGACGCGGTCAGGGAGACGTCGCCGCCGCCGGGGTTCGACCTCGAGCAGGTCGTCGCCGACGCGCGGATGATCGCCCGGCTGTCGCCCGAGACGCTCTGTTACGCGCACTTCGGGGACGCGCCGGCGGACGAGCGGCTCTCGGAGTACGTCGATGTCATCACCCGCTGGGTGGAGGGCATCGCCCGGAAACGTCAGGAACTCGACGACGACGATGCGGTCGTCGAGCACTTCGTGGCGGAGTCTGATGTCGGGGAGCTGTGGGGCGAGCGGAAGGCCGACGGCGAGGTCGCGATGAACGTCCGGGGGGTCCTGCGGTACCTCGACGAGCGCGAGGAGTGACGGACACAGCGTCTCGGGGGTTTTATTCGGGAGGGGGCGGAACCGACTGATGATGGGGAGCTACCAGTGGCGAGTCAACTGATACCCCTCGTCGCCGCCATAATCGCCATCGGAGTCGCCGCCCAGTTACTCGCGGACCGCTTCGAGGTCCCGAGTATCGTGTTCCTGCTGGCTGCGGGAATCGCGCTCGGGCCGAAGGGGCTGGGCATCGTGACGAGCGACTCCTTCGAGGCGCTGCCGGCCATCGTCGGTCTGTCGGTCGCCATCATCGTCTTCGAGGGGGCGTTCCACCTCCGGATCGAGAAGTTCCGACAGGCCACAAGCGAGAGCCTCCGACTGGTCACGATGGGCGCCGCCATCGCGCTCGTCGGAACCGCCATCGTGGTCCACTTTGCGCTGGGCGCCGACTGGGACATCTCGTTCCTCATCGGCGCGCTGCTGGTTGCGACCGGGCCGACGGTGATCACGCCCATCCTCCAGGTCGTGCCCGTCCGCGACCGGGTCGCGGCGGCGCTCGAAACCGAGGGGATAATCAACGACGTGACGGCGGCTATCCTCGCCGTGGTCGTGTTCAAGACCATCCAGCTGCAAGAGCCGACGGTCTCGGCGTTCCTCGGCCTCTTCGTCGAGCGGGTCGGCGGCGGCGTCCTGATCGGCGTCGTCGTCGCCGTCGTCGTCTGGTACGTCCTCCGGCACATCGACCTCTCGCCGGGCGACGCTCCCCGGAACGCTCGGCTGGTCGTGCTGGCAGGGGCGCTGGTCGCGTTCGGCGCGGCCGAGACGATAGCCAGCGAGGCCGGCGTCGCCGCCGTCGCCACCGCCGGCATCGTCCTCGGCAACCTCGGCGTCCCCTACGAGGAGCGCATCTCCGAGTTCAAGGGCGACGTCACGCTCATCGTGCTGTCGTTCGTCTTCATCGCGCTGGCGGCGCTGCTCGAGCTGGAGGACCTGCTCGCGCTCGGGGTCGGCGGACTACTCGTCGTCGCCGCCATCATCCTCGTCATCCGGCCGCTTCTGGTCTACCTCTCGACGGTCGGCGGCGACTTCACGCGCGGCGAGCGGCTGTTCGTCGGCTTCGTCGGGCCGCGCGGCATCATCCCCGCGTCGGTCGCGACGCTGTTCGCCGTCGAGCTGCAGAACCAGGCCGAGGAACTGGTCGGGACGGTCTTTCTGGTCATCCTCTCGACGGTGGTCCTGCAGGGCGGGTTCGCCCGCCACATCGCGGAACGACTGGACGTGATACCAATGCGTGTAATCGTGATCGGCGGCGGACGGGTCGGCCGCGAAGTCGCCAACCGACTGGAGGACAGGGGCGAGAACGTCGTCATCATCGACAACGGCGAATCGGCGGTCGAGACGGCCCGGGAGGCCGGCTTCACCGTCCAGATCGGGGACGGAACGAACCTGGAGACGCTCCGCTCGGCCGGTGCCGGCAACGCCAGCACGGTCGTCGCGGCGACCGGGAACGACGACACGAACCTCCTGATCGGCCGGCTGGCGACCACGAAGTTCGACCCCGAACGGGTGGTCTGCCGGGCCAACCAGCCGGAGAACGTCGAGGCCTTCGAGGACCTGGACGTCCGGGTCATCGCCTCGTCGCACGCCATCGCCCAGGAGATCGACAACGCCATCGAACGGCCCGCGATGCAGCGCTGGTCGGAGAACATCGAGGAGGGCGGCGACGTCCAGGAGGGGGCTGTCACGAACGACGAGTTCGTCGGCCGCACCGTCGACGAGGCCGGCGACGCCCTCCCCGACCGCTGTCTCATCGCCCTGGTGACCCACAGCGAGGACACGTTCGTCCCCGAAGCCGACTTCGTCCTCGAGCGCGGCGACCGGCTCACCATCGTCGGCGAGCATGACGCAGTCCGGGAGGCGATGGCGCTGTTCCGCGGTGATTAATCCACCGGGAATCCGTGGCGGACGTTTTATGCCGGTAGGGAACACCCTACCCGACCGTTAATGATACACGCAGAGGGTCCGCTCCTGTCCGTCGACGTCGGCGCGCGGGAGACGACCGAGACGGACGTCGACGACGTACTCGAGTCCTTCATCGGCGGCCGGGGCGTCGGGACGAAACTCGTCCACGACCGGATTCCGTTCGACGCCGACCCCCTCGGCCCGAGAACAGCCTCGTCTTCGCGACCGGACCGCTGCAGTCCTCGATGATGAGCTACACCGGCCGGCTCTCCTGTACCGGCCTCTCCCCGCTGACCGACGGGTTTCCGTCTTCGAACGCCGGCGGCTTCATGTCCCGGCCGTTCGTCGACACCGGCTACGCCGCGGTCGAGGTAGCCGGCGCGAGCGACGAACTCGTCGGCGTCCACGTCACCGACGAGGGCGTCGAGTTCGAGCCCGTGCCGGAACTGGCGGAGGCGACCGTCGAGGAGACGACCGATTACATCGAGGACGCGACCGGCCTCGGCGAGGAACACACCGCCGTCGTCGGCCCGGCGGGCGAAAACGAGGTCCGGTTCGCCGCCATCATCACCTCCGGCTCGCGGGCCTTCGGACGTGGCGGTTTCGGGGCGGTCCCCGGTGCGAAGAACGTCAAGTTCCTCACCGTCGACGGCGACTCCCG
>PXQM01000188.1:7891-9018 GCA_003021325.1 Halobacteriales archaeon QH_10_70_21 | reverse complement strand
GTCCTCCCGGGCGGGGTAGTCGATGCCCCAGTCCATGTCGCGGGTGATACAGAGGTCCTGCAGGTCGCCCTCGATCCACTCCCGGGGCTGGTTCTTGGCGTTCTCGGTGCCCTCCAGCCGGTCGATGAACCCCGTGAGGTACTCCTGGAAGTCCGACAGCCGGAGGAACTTGTGCTGCCGGGGGCGGGACTCCGCGGGGTTGCCCGAGATGGCCGAGACTGGCTCCTCGATCTCGCCCGGTTCGAGGTGGCGCTGGCAGCCCTCGTCGCACTCGTCGCCGCGGGCGTGCTCCCCACAGTAGGGACAGGCCCCCTCGACGTAGCGGTCCGGGAGGTACTGGTCGTCGACGGGGTCGTAGGCGACCATGATCTCCTTCTCGTAGACGTACCCCCGCTCGTCGAGTTCGCGGACGATCTCCTTTGTCAGCTCGGTGTTGGTCCCGTCGTGGGTGTGGCCGTAGTTGTCGAACTCGACGTTGAACTGCGGGAACGTCGACTCGTAGGTCTCGTGCCACGCCAGGGCGAACGACTCGGGGGAGACGCCCTCCTTCTCGGCGTTGACCGCGACGGGCGTGCCGTGCATGTCCGACCCGCAGACGAACGCGGTGTTCTGGCCGAGTGTCTCCAGGGCGCGGGCGTAGACGTCGCCGCCGACGTAGGTCCGGAGGTGGCCGACGTGCAGGTCGCCGTTGGCGTACGGCAGCCCGCAGGTGACGACCGCCGGCCCGTCGGTGGGAAACTCCTCGTGCATACTACCCGTGGCTCCTTCGAGGGGCAAAACCCCGCTGGTTTTCCTTCGTCATGGTATCGGTGGCTGCTGTGTGGCTGTCTCGGGCTCCCGTAGCAGGGGGGCCGTCGGCGGTACGTGCCGGAGAATCGCGGTTTCGACGCCCGGGGAGAAGCCGTATGACCGGCCCGAACGGACGTTCCACGCACGGCTCAGAGCGACGTTCGCATACCCGGAGCGCGGCGCGGACGGCTCATCACGCCGAGATGACCGTCGGACGGAGAAAAGCCTTACTCCACGGCGGTCAGCGACACGATGCTCGAGGGTACGCTCCCGGCGCCGACCCACTCGCCGCCGGACCGCCGCAGCAGTTGCCCGGCGGTCGTCCCGGCGAAGAGGTC
>PXQM01000188.1:0-7802 GCA_003021325.1 Halobacteriales archaeon QH_10_70_21 | reverse complement strand
ACCCAGGTGCCGTCGGCGACGAGGACGTGGTGGACGTCGTCGTGGAGGCCGTCGCGGCGCTCGCTCCAGGTCTCGCCACCGTCGTCGCTGACGTGGACGCCGCCGACCTCGATACCGGCGACGAGGCGGTCGCCGGACGCCCGGAGCGCCCTGACGTGCGCCTCGTTGCGGTGCCGGGGCGTGTGCCACGACGCCCGGGAGGGGAGCTCCTGGAGCCCCCGGCACTCCGACCAGGTGTCGCCGGCGTCCGTCGAGGCGTAGCAGTGCGCCGGGTGGGTGCCGGCGTAGAGCCGTTCGCCTTCCGGGTGTTCGAGCACGGAGTAGACCTCCGGCCGGGGCGTCTCGATGCGGGCCCAGGAGTCGCCGTCGTCGAGCGAGCGATAGAGGCCGCCGCGCGTCGCCGCGTAGGTCCGCGGACCGAACGTCCGCAGCCGCATGACGCGGTCGGAGTCCAGCACGCGGACCGCGTCGTCGAACGAGGCGGACGTCCCCCGGTAGACACCGGTGCGGGTCCCTGCGAGCAGCTTCATACGTGGGGGCTCCACGGGGTCGGTGTTAAAAGCGTGGTCGCTACGACAGCCGGTCGAGGTCCGCGAGGAACCTCCGGAGCATCGGCCGGGTGACGTGGGGCATACAGACGACGCGGGCCTCGTCGGCCTCCGTCCGGGAGAGCCGCCAGCCCCGGTCCCGGAGCGCCGCGATGCGGTCGTGCGGCAGGTCGACGGTGACGATGGGCAGGACCGGCGAGACCACCTCGAAGCCGCGCTCGCGGAGTTCGGCGGCGAGCCAGTCGGCGTTGGTCTGCGAGCGGCGGTACTGCGCCTCGTAGCCCTCGGGCCACAGCTGCTCCATCACCGCGACGGCGGAGGCGACGCCCGCGCCGCTGCGGGTCCCCGTCAGCGTCACCTGCGAGGTCGACTCGAGGTACGGCGTGTCGATGGCGAGCTCGTCCAGCAGCTCCGGCCCGCGGGCCAGGAGCCCGCCGGCGGGGACGGCGGCCTGGCCCGTCTTGTGCGGGTCGATGGTCATCGTGTCGACGTCGGCGTCCGAGAAGTCCCAGGCGTGCTGTGTGAACGGGAGGACGAACCCGCCCCAGGCGGCGTCGACGTGACAGAGGGCGCCGGCGTCGTTCGCCAGCTCCGCCATCGTGGGGATGGGGTCGACGCGGCCGTACTCGGTGGAGCCGGCGACGCCGACCACGAGGACGGTGTCGTCGTCGATGAGCTCGGCGACGCCGTCGAGGTTGGCGCGGTAGTCCTCCAGCGGCGCCGTCCGGAGCTCGACGCCGAGGATGTCGGCGGCCTTGCGGAACGAGAAGTGCGCCGAGGCGGGCGCGACGAAGTTGGGCGACCGCGTCGACGCCCGGTTGCGGGCGATGCGGACCGCCTGGACGTTCGCCTCCGTGCCACCGGAGGCGACGTAGCCGGCCGCGTCCTCGAGGCCGGCGACCCGCCCGAGCAGGTCGACCGCCCGCCGCTCCAGCTTCGCGACCGACTCGTAGGTGCCGGGGTCGCCGGGGTTGGTGGCGAGGAACCGCTCGGCCGCCTCGCGGGCCGCCGGGTGTGGCTCGGTGCACATCGACGAGAGCACGCGGCTGAAATCCTGCGGCTCGGCCCGCTGCATACGTGCCGGAAGCGGGGCCGCGCCTTTATCCATTGTGTTATCCGGCGGCGAGACCGCTCCCCGTCGGGCGCTCCGTTCCGCCGGACGTACTTTCGGGCACGTCCGAATCGGTGTGAATCCGGGGGTCCAGGCACAGAGCGAGCTCGGCCCGGATCGCGAGTCAGGTAGTTCCGTCCGGGGGTATCAGCCGTCCGATTCCCGGGCCCACTCGGGGCGCTCGACGCCCGGGTCCTCGAAGGTCGTCGTCCGGAAGGTGTACTCGTACTCCGCGGTCTCGCCCCCGATGTCGTAGATCGCGGCGGCGGCGTAGCTGTGGATTCGGCCCCGGGTGTCGACGGCGATTCTGGCCTCGAACTCGCGGACGTTCTCCACCTCCTCCTGCTGCGAGAAGACCGTGTTGTTCTCGGGAATCTCGGTGACCTCGAGCGTCACGACGTCCGGCGCGTCCTCCCGCTCCTCGACGCTCGCGACCTCGAACTCCGAGGAGAGGCGGTTCTCGAGGAGCGACCGGCCGGCGAGCGTCTCGGGGTCCTGCGGCTCGATGGTCTGGTACTGCGGCTCGCCGCCACCGGTCTCCCCGCGCCGGACCGCGATGCTCTCGTTGCCCCAGGTGATGACCCGGGTGGCGACGCCGCCGTTCGAGACGAGCTGGGTGCGGTACTCGGTCGCGCCGGCGGCGACGCGGGTCCGCTGTCGCTGGGACAGCTCTATGGTCTCCCCCTGGTAGATATCCGTCAGGTTCGACCGTATCTCCTGGGCGTAGCCCGTCTCGGTCACGTTCTCGACGTGGGCGTCCAGGAGCGCGGTCTCGTTGGCGAGGTGCCCGTCCTCGACGCCGGGCACCGCCTCTGGGGCCGCGCTGCCGCCGGAGCCGCCGGGCAGCGCCGAACAGCCGGCGCTGACCGCGAGCACGCACAGCAGGACTGCCGCAATGCCCTCTCGCATGGGGGCACCTCGACCCCGGCGAATAAAAGGAGCGCGGTACGCCCTGGCCGCGCCGGGGGTCAGCGGACCGAGTCCAGCAGCAGCTGCTGTTCGACCCGCTTGACCTCGTGTTGGACGTCGCGGACGGCGTCGATGTTCGCCGAGATGGAGGAGACCCCCTCGTCGACGAGGAACCGGACCATCTCCGGGTGGAGCTCGTCGAACCGGTCGGCGACGTTGCCGTTGTTCCGGTCGACCGCCAGCGTGTACTGGGTGAGGTCGTTCGTCCCGAAGGAGGCGAAGTCGATGCCGGCCTCGGCCATCCCCTCGACGCCGAGCGCCGAGGCGGGCGTCTCTATCATCACGCCCCACGACCGCTTGTCGGGGTCGACGCCCGCCTCCTCGAGCAGGTTCCGCGCCCGGATGACGTCCTCGGCGTCGTTGACCAGGGGGAACATGATCTCGACGTTGTCGTAGCCCATCTCGAAGAGCTGGCGGAACGCCTCGAGCTCGTGGCGGAAGACGTCCGGCCGGTCGAGGCTACGCCGGATGCCCCGGTAGCCGAGCATCGGGTTGTGCTCGTGGGGTTCGTCCTCGCCGCCCTCCAGCTGGCGGAACTCGTCGGTCGGCGCGTCCAGCGTCCGCACCCGGACGGGCCGGGGGTAGAACTCGTCGGCGACGCCGCGAACGCCGCCGACGATCTCGTCGATGTACGCCTCGGCGCCGTGGTCCTCGATGTACCGCTCGGGCGTCTTGTTCGTCGAGAGAATCATGTGCTCGGTCCGCAGCAGGCCGACGCCGTCGGCGCCCGTGGCGGCGGCCCGCTCGGCCGCCTCCGGGATGGAGACGTTGACCTTCACCTCGGTCGCGGTCATCGGCTTGACCGGGTTCTGCGGCCGGACGTCCTCGAGGGGCTCCGTCTCGGCCTCGGCGTCGCTCGCCCCCTCGGTGACGCTCCCCTTGTCGCCGTCGATGGTGATGGCCTGGCCGTCGCCGAGGACCTCGGTGCCGATGCCGCTGGCGCGCTTCATCGCCGGCACCATGTCCGGCGTCGTCATCTCGGTGACGATGACGTCGCCCTCGCCGACCTTGTCCAGCCCGTCGAGCTTCTGGACGACCCGGGCCGGTCCCGAGGCGATGCCGGGCGAGGCGCCGAGCCCCGAGACGAGCACGTCGCCGTTGCCGTCGGTCGCCGCCTCCTCGGCGGCCTGCTCGGAGATGGTCGTGATGGGTCGCGACTGGAGCATGTAGATGTCCCCCTCCACGATGGCCCACTCGACGTCCTGGGGCTCGTCGTAGTGGGCCTCGGCGCGCTCGCCGAGCTCGACCAGCTGGCCGATCTCCGTACCCTCGAGCACCTGGGCGTTGCGGCGGTCCTCGGCGACCTCGCGCTCGACGGTCTCGCCCGTCGCCTCGTCTTTGACCATCATCACCTTCTTGTCGGCGACGGTGGTCTCGAGCGTCTCGCTCGTCTCCCGGTCGACGACGTAGTTGTCCGGCGAGACGGAGCCGGCGACGACGGCCTCGCCCAGCCCCCAGGCGGCCTCGATGATGAGCTTCGGCTCGCCCGTCGAGGGGTGGGAGGTGAACATGACGCCCGACTTCTCGGCGTCGACCATCTTCTGGACGACGACGGCGATGTCGACGACGTCGTGGTCGAAGCCCTGCTCGTTGCGGTAGTAGATGGCCCGCTGGGTGAACAGCGACGCCCAGCAGCGCTTCACGCGGTCGACGAGGTCCTCGCGGGTGATGTTGAGGAAGGTCTCTTGCTGGCCGGCGAACGAGGCGTCCGGCAGGTCCTCGGCCGTCGCCGACGACCGGACGGCGACGAACGCCTCGCCGTCGTCGAGGTCGTCGTAGGCCGACAGGATGCGGTCGCGGACCGGCTCCGGCAGCTCCGTCTCGAGGATGAGCTCCTTGGCGGTCGCCTCCGCCTCCGCCAGCGCCGCCGAGTCCTCGGGGTCGACCTCGACGGCCTCGAAGAGCGGCTCGTCGATGCCCGTCTCCTCGATGAAGGTCCGGTACGTTTCGGCGGTGACGACGAATCCGGGCGGGACGGGCAGCCCCGCAGCGGTCATCTCGCCCAGCGAAGCCCCCTTCCCCCCGACCGACCCGATGTCGTCGGACCGGACGTCGTCCAGCCAGAGTACGTTCCGGGTGTCAGGTTCAGCCATGTCTGTTTGTCCGAACTGTCGCCAGCCCGGGTCATAGGTGCTTCGTTCCCGCCCCGATGCCGGGCGAGTCGTCGACAGCATGGTGAGGGCGACGGTCCCTAACGGTGGTATAACGAAGTACTACCACGAGTAAGTCCCGGCCTATGCACCGGCGCGCAATAGACAGGAAGAGGCCGAGGGCGACCGCTCCGTCCCGCTTTGGGTGCCGATGACCGACGCGACGCTCCTCTGCGGTGGCCGCGTCGTCACACCCGACCGGGTCATCGAGGACGGCTGGCTCCGGATGGCCGGCGACCGGATCACCGGCGTGGGACCGGGGCCGCCACCGGACGCCCCGGGAAGGACCGTCGACGTCGAGGGGCGGGTCGTGATGCCCGGGCTCGTCGATCTCCACGGCGACGACATCGAGGGGCAGCTCCGCCCGCGCGCCGAGGCCCGCGTGGACCCGGCGAGTGCGCTCGTCGCGGCCGACCGGGTGAACGTCCTCGCCGGCGTCACCACGAAGTTCCACGCCATCGCCTTCGAGGAGGACGCCGACGGGCTCCGCGACCCGTCGACGGCGGCCGGAATCTGCCGCGAAATCGCGGCGGCCGAGGGGACGATGGGCGACAACCGGGTCCACGCCCGCTGCGAACTGACGCCGGCGGCGGTCGCCGCCGTCGAGTCGCTCGCTGCGGACGTCCCGGTCGAGGTGGTGTCGGCCATGCGGCACGTCCCCGGCGGCGGGCAGTTCGACGAGGGACAGTTCCGCGAGCACTACGCGTCGAACCGGGACTGCCCGACGTCGACGGTCGAGCGGCTGGCCACGGAGCGGGCGGCGACCCCGGCGACCGCCGTCCAGCGCCGTCTCGAACGGGTCGCGGGGCTGGCGGCCCGGGAGGGGATTCCTCTCGCCTCCCACGACGACGAGACGCCGGCCGGCGTCGACCGGATGGCCGCAGCCGGCGTCGAGATAAGCGAGTACCCGGTGACGATGGCGGCCGCCCGGCGGGCCACCGAGCGCGGGCTCACGACGGCGATGGGCGCGCCGAACCTCGTCCGGGGCGGCAGCCTGTGGGGGAACCTGAGCGTCCGCTCGGCCGTCGACGCCGGCGTCGTGGACGTGCTGTGCAGCGACTACCACCCGCCGTCGCTGCTCGCGGCGGCGTTCGTCGACACCGGTGAGGGGCTGGCCGAACGGGTTCGCCGGGTCACCGCCGCGCCCGCCGACGCCGCCGGCCTCGCCGACCGCGGGCGGCTCCGGGCCAGCGCCCGCGCCGACGTCCTGGTCGTCGAGCCGGGCCGGGTGCCGACGGTCGAGGCGGTCTTCGTCGGCGGTGAGCAGCCGCTGTGCGTCGACTGACGCGTCGATACGTCGAAGGAAAACCCCGCCGACGCCGTGAGCGGGGGGGTTAGAGCGCGGTGGTGGGTACACCGCCTCAGTGGTGGGGGGTGATGCTCTGGCGTCGGCGGGCACGCATTGCTACGGCTTGCGGGTTATTGGTTAGTAGGCCGTTTTCAGCGGTAAGCGACGCGTACCGCCGCCGCTCGTGGGGGTGCCGCGACCGACCCCGACGGCGCTGTCCAGCCATCGAGGGCCCGGAATCGGATACCACCGGACCACGTCAGCACGGCGGTACCGAACCGCGACGATCACCCGGTCGCACGGGCCCCGGCGACGCCCACAGCGGCGATGAGCAGAGCGATGGTCACCGCCGCGACGGCCTGGCTGGCGAACAGCGCGACGACGAACCCGAGCACGCTCGCGGCCGCTACCCCCAGGTAGTAGCCGGTCGCCGTCTCGTCTTCGGCTGCGCTGTCGTCGAGGTACTGGCAGAATACGTCCATGTGTGGGCCCCGCTCGACGGAGCCCCTGTCGTCGTCGAACCGGACCGCCCCCGCGTCGTCCATCTTCGGGAGGTGTGACTGGTACAGCCCGACGTAGACCCGCTTTCGCTCCTGTGAGTCCAGCGACTCCGGCGGCTTGTCGTTCTCGATGCCGGCGATGCGCTCGGCGAGGTCGCCGAGCGTCGTTTCACCGTCGTCCTCGAGCGCGGCGAGAACGAGCCGCCGTCGCCGGTTCTGGAGCACATCGAACACCACGTCGAGCGACGGCATCGGCTCCGCTGGTGCCGCATCGATCCCCGTCTCTCCCTCGGACACGTCGACCGACGTCGAACCCTCGGAACTGCCGTCCTGTGATGCGGCCACCATACTGTTAGTTCGTTACCGAGGTTTCCCCCACTTAATAATTATTTGGTCGTTACGTTGATGAAATTTCGGATTAACGGGGGTAGCGCGGGGCGTCGCTGCGGTTGCCGACCGTTCGTCGAATTCTTCTACCGTGTCAGGGGTTACCAGTGAACGGACAGTCGAAACGGCCGCAGCGCGCGGGCGGCGGCCGGCCCGCCACCGCTCGGGCTCGCGCGTCGGGACGTGCAGCGACCGGATGCGTCCCCGTCGAGGGCGATGTCGGCGGACCGGAGGGAAGAACGCCGGAGCGGCCCCCGAGGGAAACCGGCGCCGAGGCGGTCGCCCTGCTGGCGGTGCTCGCGGTGCACCGCGAGGCGCCGCCCGGTGGGCTCAGTCCCCTGACGGCTCAGACGGTTCGAGCAGGCCGTGGGCCATCAGGCGGCGCGCGATGACGATGATGCCGTTGCCGAACCCGCCGCCGAAGACCGCGTGCTCCTCGCCGGTGTCCGGGACGAGCGTGCTGACGAGGATGCTCGAGCGGTCGACCAGGAGGAGCCGGCCGATGGTCAGCTCCTTCTCGACGCCGGGCTCGCTCTCGAGCCACGCCAGCCCCGAGGTGAACGTCCGGGCGGACGGCACGGCCTCGTGGAGCCGCACCTCCAGCGACTCCGTCACCGCCCCCAACAGCAGGTCCACCCGGGCGTTGGCGTCGTTCAGCCTCGCGACCAGCTCGTCGGTCAGGACCGACTCGTCGCCGACGACCAGCACCCCCTCGTCGGTGGCGTCGTCGACGAGCTGTCCGGTCCGGGTGCGGGTGGGGTCCTGCCCCGAGAGCGCCCACACCTCCTGTATCTCGGTCTCGTCCTCGGGCTGGACCCGCTCGACGTTCTGGAGGGCCTCGGTGAGCCG
>PXQM01000187.1:4304-5274 GCA_003021325.1 Halobacteriales archaeon QH_10_70_21 | reverse complement strand
AGATGACGCCGGGTTCGCCGTTCTCGTGGGCGCCCTCGACGATGTCGTCCCAGAGTTCGCGGGCGGGGATGGACAGCTCCTCGTCGACCTCGACGTACTCGCCGAGGCCGAACATCTCGTACAGCTCCTGGGTCTCGGAGGTTGCGACGTGTGCCTCGCCCGTCCGTGGGTTGGTGAACGTGAACTCCTCGTCGTTCCTCACCGCCTGCATGAAGTCGTCGGTGATGCCCACCGAGATGTTGAAGTTCGAGAGGTGGCCCTCGACCGCGTTCCGGAGGTGCTCGGGGACCCGACCCTCGTCGTCGATGAGGTCGCGGGCCTCCTCTAAGGCCTCCTGGAAGGAGGTGTGGGTGAAGTCGTCGGGGTCGTTCAGTCGGAGGGTCTCAGCCAGCGAGACGTCCTTGTTCTTGGCGTGGATGAACTGGATGACGTCGGGGTGGGAGACGCGCATGACGCCCATCTGGGCGCCGCGGCGGGCGCCGCCCTGGGCGATGGTCTCGCAGTTGTGGACGACGACATCTTCGGCAACATAGGTGTGGGTATCGGCCACTTCAGCGTTATAAACCGGACCCTCGTATTCGATTCGTTCGACCGAATCAATCGAGACGACTTCTTTCCCTTCGGACTGCTTCGTCCGGTCGCGTGGTGCGAACTCGTCCGGCACCTCGTCGAAAAGACACTCGAGCGGCGTACCGAGCGCGGTGCTGACGCTCGCACCGACCTCGTAGGTCGGCTTGCGGTCGTCCGGCTCCCTGTCATGACGGGAGAACTGAACGTCGCAGCGCAGCCCTGCCTGGAAGGCGAAGTCGATGAGCTCCTCGTTGGCGAGTTTCAGCTTCACTCGCTGGCTCTTACCACGCTTTTCGAGGCGGCCATCACCAGCGAAGAGCGTCTCGAGGATGCGTGCCTGCGTTTCGACGGGAGCGTTCCACAGTACGTCAGGTACCTGTTTTTCACTCGCGCCAGTCCC
>PXQM01000187.1:0-4253 GCA_003021325.1 Halobacteriales archaeon QH_10_70_21 | reverse complement strand
CTCGGCATCCCCCGTCGATAGACGACACAGCCTTCAGCCAGATACCAGCCGGCCAGCGTTGCGAAGTCTTCGACCGGCACTTCGTCGGCGAATACGTGTGGGGATGCCCCTTTCGTGGCTCCGTAGTAGTCCTGGTTGACGGTAACACCACCGTCGGTGAACACCAGCGGGCCGTTCGCTATCTCGTCGAGGGCGACAGTCCCATCGAGAAGGAGGTCGTTTTCGTCGGCCGCGTGTCCGAGAACGAGCAGGTCGTCTTCCTGCAGATCGTTCGCATCGACCCACTCGAATCCGTCATCGCGGGCGATTTTGAACGGGTGTTCGCCAGTCGCTCGAATAGGCCGATTGAGCCGTTCCGGCGTGATTTTGACGATTTCTTCGTCGACGTGCCGTTCCATCGTCTCGGTAACCGGCTGCCGGTCGCCGTTCTCGTCGATGACAACGTCTCCGCGTTCGAGGTTCTCGATGGGAGTCTGCCCACCAGGCGTCAGAACTCGCGTCCCGGGTGGGAAACACATCTGGTCGTAGGTCCGCATGAAGGTGATGGGCCCGGAGGCGATGCCGCCCGTCGAGCCGACGGCGTCGCCGTACGGCCGCAGCCGCCAGAACGCATAGCCCATGCCGCCGCCGCTCTGGAACACCTGGGCGGCCTCCTTCGCGGTCTGGTGGATGTCGTCGATGTCGTCCTCGGGCGAGTCGACGAAACACGCGGACAGCTGCTGGAGTTCGTCGCCGGCGTTCATCAGCGTCGGCGAGTTCGGCATGAAGGAGAGCCGCTCCATCTGCTCCTGGAACGCCGCGGCCATCCCCTCGACGTGCTCGCGGACGCCGTCGGGGAGCTCGGGAACGAGCGTCTCGTAGGCGAACTTGTTGACGTTGTACACCGACAGCGTGGTCTCGGCGTCGTCCGCCGCGGTGACGCCCTTCCCGAACACCTCCTCGGCGAGTTCGTCCCGGCGCGGATGGTCGGGTTTCAGCTGGTCGGGTGTGACGGTGATCTCGTGGCCGCGCTTGTCGGCCTCGAAGACCGCCTCCGCCAGCGCGATGTTCTTCGCGACCCGCTCGAAGAGGTCCTCCTGGTCCTCGACGAGGTCGCCGTCCGGGTCCTTGCGCAGGTAGCGCGCCGGCAGGATGTTGTGGTATGCGTTGCCGGTGAGGCGCTGCTCCAGCGTGTCGCCCTCGGTGCGCTTCACCGGGAGCGTGATGTCGTCCGCGGAGAGCTCCGGGGCCGACATTACTCGACCCTCCGTGGTCGTGCGTGCTGTTCTGTGGCGGTTCCGTCCGTGGCGAGAGTGGTGGCGTGAATCATCTTGTGACGACGAGTGTGTGCCGGGATGGGCCCCCAATCCTTCCGGTTGTCGCGGGCTTTTTGTCGAACTTCCGATACCAGTTTGGGGCACTGGTCTCCGTGTGCAGGCGAGTGTGCGCGTGCCCCCTTCGCGTACGGAACATTGGGTTGTCTGGTAGTTACATAAGGGTACCCAGACCGGAGTGAAAGTGAAAATCGGAACCCGAAAATCGAGTGACGGGAGCACTATTTCCATTGGAAGTAATCGGGGGTTCGTCTGACGGGCGTCAGCCAAGCGCACCCGTTATACGTTGACGAGCGGACGAGCGAGACGGGGGTAGCCCCGGTCACCGTCGGACGCGGACGCGGGGCGTCCCTGCGAGAAGTGTACTGGTTCTGGCAGTTCTGTGCCTGGAGGCGACTGCAAGCGTCGCGTGGGCTCAGACCGACGCCTCGAGGAAGTTGGCGATGACGTCGTGGCCGACGCCGGTCAGCACGGATTCGGGGTGGAACTGGACGCACTCGATGGGGTGCTCGCGGTGGCGGATACCCATCACGAGCGTCTCGCCCGCGTGGGTGGTGGTCGCCGTCACCTCGAAGCAGTCGGGGACGTCGACGGCGATGAGCGAGTGGTACCGCCCCCCCTGGAACCCCTGGTCGAGGCCGTCGAAGACGCCCCGGCCGTCGTGGTCGACGGCGAAGGCCTTGCCGTGGACCGGCTCCGGCGCCCGGTCGACGGTCCCGCCGTATTCGTAGACGGCGGCCTCCAGGCCGAGACAGACGCCGAGCGTCGGCACCTCCGGACTCACCGACCGGAAGACGTCGGTCGTCACCCCGACGTCGCGGTCGTTCTTCGGGTGGCCGGGCCCCGGCGAGATGACGATGGCGTCGGGGTCGGCCTCCCGTACGTCGGACAGCGACGCCGTGTTCCGCAGCACCTCCGTCTCGGTGTCGCGGTGCTGGCTGACGTACTCGACGAGGTTGTACGTGAACGAGTCGTAGTTGTCGACGAACAGGACGCGGGTCATCGCGACGCCTCCCCGGGGGTGGCCTCGATGCGGCCCAGCGCGGCCAACACGCCATCCATCTTCTTCTCGGTCTCCTCGTACTCCGCCGTGGGGTCCGAGTCGGCGACGATGCCCGCCCCGGCCCGCACCGTCACCCGGTCGGTCCCGCCGACGCCGCGGCCGCGCTCGACGGTCGCCGTCCGGATGACGATGGCGAAGTCGGCGTCGCCGCTCCAGGAGTAGTAGCCCACGCCGCCGCCGTAGACGCCGCGCGGCTCGCCCTCGAGGTCGTCGATTATCTCCATGGCGCGTATCTTCGGCGCGCCCGAGAGCGTGCCGGCGGGGAAGGCGGCCCGCGTCGCGTCGAAGGCGTCGCACTCCGCCCGCAGCCGTCCGGTGACGGTCGACTCGATGTGCTGGACGTGGCTGTACTTCAGGACGTTCATGAACTCCTCGACGCGGACGCTACCGGCCTCGCACACCCGCCGGACGTCGTTGCGCGCCAGGTCGACCAGCATCGTGTGCTCGGCGCGCTCCTTCTCGTCGGCCAGCATCTCGCCGGCGAGCCGGCGGTCCTCGACCGGGCTGGTGCCGCGGTCGCAGGTGCCCGCGATGGGGTTGCTCATCACCTCCCGGCCCCGGACGGAGACGAGCGTCTCCGGCGAGGCGCCGACCACGGCGAGGTCGTCGTAGTCGAGGACGTACATGTACGGCGAGGGGTTGACTGCCCGCAGCGCCTCGTACAGGGCCAGCGGGTCGACGTCGCCGTCCAGCTCCCGCCGCCGCGAGATGACCCCCTGGTAGATGTCCCCGTCGAGGACGTGCTCCTTGGCGCGGCGGACGGCGGCCTCGTAGTCGTCCTTCGGGCCCGCCCGCTCCTCGACCGGCCGGAAGTCGCCGGTCGTCGGCCGTCCGGCCCCCGCCAGCAGCGCCTCGACGCGGTCCAGTTCCGCCCGGACCACGGGCGTGAACACGAGCGAGACCGTGTCGGCCGCCTCGTCGAAGACCAGCGTCTTCGTCGCGAGGACGAACTGCGCGTCGGGGAACCGGGAGTCCGGTCGCTCGAGGCCGACCTCCTCGAGCCAGAGGTCGTAGACCGCGTCGTAGGCGAGGAAGCCGACAAGCCCGCCCTGGAGCCGCTGGCGCTCGGTCTCGGGGAAGTTGCGGAGCTCGACGTCCGGCAGCGCCGCACGGAGCGTGTCGACCGTGTCGCCGCCGTTGGGCTCGACGAGCCCCTCGTAGCGCTCGTCGAGGACGTCGACGCTCGCCCCGCCGTCGACGGTGACGACCGCCGCCGGGTCGTAGCCCACGAACGAGTAGCGGGCGTGTCTCCCGGCGCCGCGGCCGGCGGTGAACGCGCCGTCGGGGTCGCTGGAGGCGACCTTCTCGGCGCTCTCCAGCAGGAACGCGTGGGTCTCCTCGGGCGCGTCGGACGTCCGGCCGGTCAGCGCCGCGTACGCCTCCAGCGGCTCCGGGTCCGCCGAGAGGTCGGCGACGACCCTGACGACGGCCGGCCCCTCCGCCGCCAGTTCGACGAACCGCTCCCGGGAGATCACGGCCGCCCTCCCGCCGCCCGGACGAACGCCGAGACGGCCTCGGGGTCCTTGCGGCCCGGCTCGGCCTCGACGCCGCTGGCGACGTCGACCGCGAACGGGCGGGCCGTCGCCACGGCGTCGGCGACGTTGTCGGGCGTCAGCCCGCCCGCGAGCACGACCGGCGAGTCCAGCGACTCGACCAGCTCGCCGGTCCGTTCCCAGTCGTGCGTCTCGCCGGTCCCTCCGGCCCCAGCGTCGTCCAGGGAGTCGACGACAAGCGCGTCGGCGACCGCGTCGTAGGCCGGCGCGTCCGCCGGCGGGACCGCCGCCAGCACGTCGGCCTCGAGGGCCGCCGAGAGCGACGAAAGCTCCGCCGGCGCGAGGTCGCCGTGGACCTGGACGACGTCGGGCCGGACGCGCCCG
>PXQM01000186.1:7142-8299 GCA_003021325.1 Halobacteriales archaeon QH_10_70_21 | reverse complement strand
ACGGCCCGTCGGCGGAGCCGATGGGCCGGCAAAAACGTGGGGAAAATGTGCGCGCGTGCTCCTGCCGCTCTCTCCCGTCGGTCGAGCGCATTAGTCCGCGCGCGCTACGGCGACTCGTTCACTCCGTTCACTCGTCGCCGGGAACCGCTCGCTCCCTGCGGTCGCTCGCGGATGCTTCACGTCCCTTTTTATTTTCTGGCCGACATCACCGAGGTATGGACGCCGAAGTCGCAAGGAAAACCCTCGGTGACACCGGCATCGCCGGTCTCGTCTCGCTGACCGTCGGCATTCTCATCCTGGCCCGCGAGAACCGCCGGGCGGCACTGGGCGCCGTCGCCGTCGTCGTCGGCTACGCGCTCGTGGGCCACGGCCTCATGGAGTCGTTCCTCAGGTCGATGGGCATGGAGTACGAGGACCTGTTCTAGTCGCGCTGCAGGACGTAGACGAACAGCACAACCAGCCCGCCGATGGGGGACGCGACCAGGGATGCGAGGCCGGCCACGACCGCCCACAGCGCGCCGTTCTCCTCGCCGCGCTTCTCGGCGTCCGTGTAGATGTAGTACGCCAGCGCGAACCCGAGTACCGGGCCGATGAGGAATATCAGCAGGAGTATCAGCAGTTCCGGACCGCCGGGGATGCCGACCTGGAGGGGAAGCATACCGTCACCTCCGCCGGTGGTCGGTAAGTATCTTCCGTGGCTTAGTCGTCGGGGTCCCGCGCCCGGTGTTCGCTGATGAGCCGGTCCAGTTCCTCGGCCTTCCGCTCGCGGCGGCGCTCCTCGGCCCGCTCCTCCCACTCGTCGATGACCGCCTCGACGT
The DNA here is from genome assembly GCA_003021325.1 of Halobacteriales archaeon QH_10_70_21. Next base: position 7,481 of record PXQM01000186.1, on the reverse strand, counting down.
CCGACTCCTTGGTGACCGCGAGTTCGTCCACCTCGCGGATGGCGACGTCGTCGGCCGGCCCGACCGGAACCTCGTTCTCGAAGAGCACCTGGTCGGCCTGCTCGGAGAGGCCGCCGTCCCGGAGCACGACCCGTGGCTCCTTGCTGGCGAGCAGCCGCGCCGTCGACCGCCCCGCGCCGCTGGCGTCCCGGAGGTAGACGACGTCGCCGGGCGCGATGCCGTAGGCCTCCTCGGCGGCCTCGATGGCGCCGGTGGTGAACTGCTCGACCGGCTTCACCGGCACGAGGTCCCGCTTCTCGGCGGCGACGTCCGCGAAGTTCGAGTGGTCGAGCTTCCACA
>PXQM01000186.1:0-7118 GCA_003021325.1 Halobacteriales archaeon QH_10_70_21 | reverse complement strand
CGAGGCGGGTCACCTCCCGGCGCTCGCGGGCCTCGCGGCGCTCCTCGCGACGGGCCTCGGACAGCTCCGCCTCGAGTTCGTCGACCCGCTCGTCCTTCCGCTCGATGGTGTCGTCGAGGTCCTCGATGTGGTCCTCGAGCCGGCCGATGCGGGCCTCGAGCCGCTTTATTTTCTTCTCCTCGGCGGTCAGCTCCCGCGGGTCGTGTTCGGTCGACTCCGCGTCGTCCTCGTCGTCCTCGGTCAGCTCAGCGACGACGGCCTCGACGCTCTCGTCGCTGCCGACGACGCGGGCGATGACCTCCCCGCGGTCCAGCTGCGGCGGCGTCTTGGCGGCGACCCGCTCGAACTGCTCGGCGTGGTCGTCGAAGGCGAACAGCGCCGCCGCCAGGGCGTCCCGCTCGTGGTCGTTGTCGTAGGGCTGCTCGCGGGTCCGGTGGAGCTTCTCGTCGACCGGGAGGTCCCGGTCGGGAATCCAGCCGCCGGCGTCGAAGCTCCGCCGCGTCTTCTCGACCGTCTCGGGCATCGGCTCGACGTCGGCCGCGACCAGGACGGGCCGGCCGTGCTCGATTATCCACTCGATGACCTCGGCCGTGTCGGCGGTCCGGGTCGACCAGACGTCCAGCACCGACCCGTCGAGGTCCAGGAGCGCGACCGCGGTGGTCGTCCCGGGGTCGATGCCGACGACCACGTGGTCCCGGCGGGTCGCCAGCGGCCGGTACTCGATGCCGTCGCGGCGCTCGCGCTCGATCTCGACCCGGACATCGCCGGAGCGCCGCGAGGAGACCGGTATCTCGGCGGGCGTGGCCTCGACCTCGAAGAGCGCCTGCGAGAAGCCGCCGTACTTCTCCGTGACGTTGCGCTCGAACTCGAGGCCGGCGGCCTCCAGTTCCGACGTCACCTCGCGGGCGGCCTTCTTGACCGAGCCGTGGATGCGCCGGGTGAAGCGGTCCTCGCTCCAGCCCCCGCTTCCGGTCGAGCGGCCCCTCGCGACCTTGACTTCGGTGGTGTCGGTGAACGCCGACACCTCGTAGCCGACGTTGCGGGCGGCCAGCCGGGCGGCCGCCTCCGCCTCCTTCATCGGCGGCTTCCCGTAGGGCACGCCGTGGCGGGCGGCGACCCGCGAGAGCGGCTCCGGCCGCTCGTCGCCCGTCACCTGCACCAGCTTCGTCCCCGTCGGCAGCTCCCGGAGGAACGCCACGAGCGCGCCCTTGTCCTCGGCGAGTTCGTAGGTGTTGTCCGTCGCGACGATGGCCGGCTCCTCGGACTGTATCCGCCGTCGCAGTTTGCGCCGGCTGACGACGTCCCGCTCGATGTCCTCGCCGTCCAGCGCGACCAGGGCGTAGGAGGGGGCGTCGCCCCGGACGTCGCCGCTCTGGACGTCGACGCCGAAGATGAGCGAATCGAGGGCGCTCGTGCGCGTGCTCACGACCGACCGGTAGGGACCGGTCGAGTATAAACTCCCTGCCGGCACCGCCCTACGGCGATGCGGCCGACCGTCGGCGCGCCGGAGCGCGGGTTTTTCACCGCTCGCGACGACCGTCCACCGATGACACGCTACTACGAGGACCTCGAGGTGGGCGAGGTCTACGAGCTGGACGGGCGCTACGAGATGGAGAAGGCCGAGATCACGGAGTTCGCCGAGCAGTACGACCCCCAGCCGTTCCACGTCGACGAGGCGGCCGCCGAGGAGTCGATCTTCGGCTCGCTGGCCGCCTCCGGCTGGCACACCGCCTCCGCGTGCATGCGGCTGCTGGTCGACGGGTTCCTCGACCCCGAGACGTCGATGGGCGCGAGCGGCGTCGAGGACCTCGAGTGGCCCGCGCCGGTCTACCCGGGCGACACCCTCCGCGTCGAGGTCGAAATCCTCGACAAGCGGGTCTCCGAGAGCCGCCCGGAGATGGGCCACGTCCGCTCGAAGCTGACCGGCTACAACCAGGACGGCGACCCGGTGATCGAGTGGGTCGCCGACGGCATGTACCGCCGCCGGAATTCCGAGGCGTAGCGGCGACGAGGCTCCCCGCCGACGGACGTCGACCCCGCGGTCACGGAGGCGCCAGCGGGGACCCGCCCCTCTCGCCGGCCCGGGATACCCCGACGGGAATCACTCGAGGGCCCCGCGGTACTGTGCGACGGCGTCCTCGGCGGCCGGGCCGTCGAAGGCGACCTCGCCGTCGACGAGCACGGTCAGCCGGTCGAAGGCCGCCCCGAAGGCCTCGACGCTGTGCGTCGAGACGGCGACGCATCGCCGTTCGCCGGGGTAGTCGGCGAGAAACGAGATGATGCGCCGCCGGGAGTGGTCGTCGACGTCGGTCAGCGGTTCGTCGAGCAGCAGGTACCGCGGCCGCTTTACCATCGCCAGCGCGAGGTCGAGTTTCGTCCGGAAGCCGCCCGAGAGGTCGCTCGCGGTCCGGTGGGCGGCGGGCTCGAGCCGGAGCGCCTCGAGCAGCGTCCCGGTCCAGGCGGCCGGCGGCGGGTCGGCGGCGAACGAGCGGAACACCGAGAGGTTCTCCCGGACGGTGAGGTCGGGGTAGAACCGCGGCGTCTGGAAGCCGACGCCGACCGCCGCCTCGGGCCGGTCGACCCGGCCCTCGTTCGGGCGGGCCAGCCCCGACAGCAGGTGGAACAGCGTCGTCTTCCCGGAGCCGTTCGGCCCGACCAGGCCGTGGAAGCTGCCCGGCGAGACGGCGACCGAGACGTCCGACAGCGCCGTCACCGCGTCGTAGCGCTTCGTGACCCCCTCGACGGCGAAGCCGGCGTCACCCACGGACGCCACCCCGCTCGTAATGCCGGATCGCGATCCCGAGTAGCAGTACCGCGCCGGCCACCGCCGCCCCCATCCACGTCAGGTGCGCCGAGTAGAACCCGAGCGTCTCGCCGCGGAGCATCGTTCCGCGGAGCGCAACCAGCGAGTAGTGGGTCGGCAGCGACCGCGAGATGGTCTTCCGGACCGCCGAGTAGAACCCGACGGGGTACACGAGGCCGGACAGCGTCAGTACTCCGACGGCGAGCCCGAGGTTGACGAACACCGCGGCCTGCCGGAGCCGCATGAGGAACAGCACCGCCAGGCCGGCGGCCGCCATGTAGAGGAACGAGAGCCCGAGCACGGCGAGCGTCTCGATGCCCAAGGCGTCGAAGCCGTAGCCGTAGTAGCGGGCCGCCGCGGAGGCCGTCGCCGCCGGCACGACGACGAGGACGCCGTAGAACAGCAGTTTGCTGGCGACGACGTACCCCAGGCGGGTCTCGGTCCGGAGGCGGTCCATCACGCGGCGCTCCTCGCGAACCTGGTACGGCAGGTACACCAGCGCGTAGAGGACCACCAGCGCGAACAGCGCCGACGGGAGCATGAACTCCGAGAGGGTCCGCTCGGTGCCGACGCTCTCGCGCTCGAGCGTCACCGATGCCGGCGCGACGGCGTCGAGTTCCGACCCGAGCGCGTCGACGACGAGCGCCGCCGGGTCCGAAAGCGGCGCGTTCGCGCCGTCGGTGACCACCGTCACGGTCACCTCGGCGTCGTCGTCGGTGAGGCCGGGCGGGACGACGAACGCCAGGTAGACCTCCTCGCGCTCCATCGCCCGGACGGCGGCCTCGCGGCTCTCGTACTCGACGGGCGTCGAGAAGAAGCGAACGGTGCTCCGGACGTACCGCACGTCGGTCTCGGTGGTGGCGTCCTCGGCGGGCGCGACCGCGACCGGGATGTCCTGCGGAATGGTCTGCTGGTAGACGGAGGTCCCCACGGCCAGCGCCCCCGGAACGACCACCAGGAGAACGAGGAACAGCCCGAGGTTCCGCCGGACGGTGATGGCCTCCTTCCGGAGGAGCGCGAGCGGGTCCACGCTAGAGGAGCCCCGCAAGCGCCGCCGCGCCCTCGACGTCGCTCCGGTACGAGATGGTGACGACCGACCCGTCCCGTTCGATCGCGACCTTCTCCAGTTGTGCGAGGACTGCGTCGTCGACCAGGGTCGCGAGCCCCTCCCGGACGACGAACGTCAGGTCGGCCAACTCCCGGGCGTCGCTCTCGGTGTCGGCGCGCAACTCGGCGTCGACGGCGACCGCTTCGTCCGCCGCCGCGTACGCGACCGTCCCGACGGTGGCCGTCTCGTAGCCGTCCAGCGAGACGAACGGTGGCACCACGTCGCTGTCGTCGGGCGGGAGGTACGCCCGCGGGTCGTCGGTGGCCGCGGTGACGTAGGTCGTCCGGACGGTCTCGATGGCCGCCTCGACGGCCCCCACGCTGCCGACCGCGTAGCGGCCCTCGGCGACGAAGCCGAGGGAATCGGCCTCGGAGCCGCCGCCATCCGGCTCGTAGACCGTCCCGCCCTCGTGGTCTCTCGCCTCGTACTCGAGGCCCGTCGCCGACTCGACGGATTCGAGGACGGTCGCTTCGCGCCACTCGCCCTCGACGACGTACGCGGCGAAGTCGCCGCGTGGCCGGTCGGCGAAGATGACGATCTCGTCGGCCGCCTCGGCTTCCAGGCCGGTCCGGTTCTCGAACTCGGCGACGAGGCCGACGTCCGACCCCGCCTCGCCGCCGCCCGGACCGCTGCCGTAGGCGTCCAGCAGCCGCTCGGTGCCGTCGTGCTCCAGGAGGGCCATGTCGGCGCTGACCAGCACGCCGGTGTTCGCGGGGGCCTGCGAGGCCGGGGGGCCGGGGTCGACCGACCCCGAGTCGTTGCAGCCGGCGAGCCCGGCCAGCAGGGTCGCGGTGCCGGCCGCAAGCAGCCGGCGGCGGCCCAGCGAGGGGGTCCGGTCCATCTGGGCGTCACCACGGCCAGTCCGGAGATAAGTTTTCCGTCACTCCGGGAACGGAACGTCCACCGCGTCGCCGTCGTCGGGGACGAACGCGCGCTCGCCGTCGAAGGCCTCGCGGGCCTCCGACTCGATCGGCGTCGGGTTGCCCGCGTGGAGCGTCTGGAACTTCGGGCCGACCGGGACGCCGAGTTCCTCCGCGCGCTCGCGGTCGAAGCGGCCCTTGCGCTCGGCCTCGTCGAGGACGTAACCGACCGAGCGGGCGTCGTGGTCGGTCTCGAACGCCCGGACCTCGTAGTCGCCGGCGTCCAGCGCCACGTCCCCCGCCTCGACCGCGTTGATGCGGACGGGGAACGCCGGACGGCCGCCGGCGACGCCGACGAGCTCCTCGACCTGGCTCCGGCAGCCGGCCGGCACGTGGACGGCGATGGGGTCGGACCGCCCGTTGAATCCCATCGTCTGCAGCAGGCCGGGGATACCGAGGACGTGGTCGCCGTGGAGGTGCGTGACGAAGACGTGCGAGACGTCGAAGCCGGTGCCGAACCGCATCATCTGGCGCTGTGTGCCCTCGCCGCAGTCGAACAGCATCCGCTCGCCCTCCCGGCGGAGGAACACCGCGCTCGTGTTCCGCTGGGTCGTCGGCACGGCTCCGCCAGTCCCGAGGAACGTCGCGCACAACGACATATGCGGAGGAAGTGGCGACGCGAATAAACCGACTTCGGTGTCGGCACGCGGAGGCGGCGGGTGGAGCGGTTTACGGGCGGAGCGAGGCGAATACCACCGGGCTCGACCCCGAGGCGGTTCACACGTAGTCGAACCACTCGTCGTAGCCGCCGAGTTCGCCCGCCACGAGGTCGAAGAACTGCTGCTGTATCTCCTCGGTCACCGGCCCCCGGGAGCCGTTGCCGACCTCGGTATCGTCGACGCTCCGGATGGGCGTCACCTCCGCCGCGGTTCCGCTGAAGAACAGCTCGTCGGCGGTGTACAGCTCGCCGCGGGAGATGGCGGTGTCCTCGTGGACGGTGTAGCCGAGGTCGCGGGCCAGCCGGATGACGGTGTTGCGGGTGATGCCGTCGAGGATGGACTCGGCGAGCCCGGTGGTGTATATCTCGCCGTCGTTGACCATGAAGATGTTCTCGCCGGGTCCCTCGGCGACCTTGCCCTCCTTGTTGAGGACGATGGCCTCGACGTAGCCGTTCCGCCGGGCCTCCTCGCCGGCCAGCATCGAGTTGAGGTAGGGGCCGGTCGCCTTGACGTTCGTCGGTATCTGGCTGGAGGCGTGCTTGCGCCACGACGAGACCATCACGTCGACGCCGTTCTCGATGGCGTCCTCGCCGAGGTAGGCCCCCCACGGCCAGCAGGCCACGATGGTCTCGGTCGGGCACTCGCCCGGCGAGACGCCGAGCTGTTTGTAGCCGTAGAAGACCAGCGGCCGGATGTAACAGGAGTGCAGCTCCTGCTCGCGGATGAGCGTCTTGGTCGCCTCCGTCAGCTCCTCGCGGCTGTGCTGGATCTCCAGGTCCAGCACCTTCGCCGAATCGAACAGCCGGTCGAGGTGCTCGTCCCACCGGAAGATAGCCGGGCCGTCGGCGGTGTCGTAACAGCGGACGCCCTCGAAGACGGCCGTCCCGTAGTGCAGCGAGTGGGTCAGCACGTGCGTCTGCGCGTCGTCCCAATCGACGAATTCCCCGTCCTGCCAGATGGTGTCGACATCCATCTCCTCGAAAGACATACTCGACGTGTGGAGCGGCCCCGTAATGAGTCTTGACGATTCCGCGTCCCCGGCGCGGCGCCGCCCGGGTCAGCGGCCGTCGCGCTCGGCCTCGTCCAGCCCCTCGGCCCGCTCCCGCATCTCCCGGAGCGCCCCCTCCTGTTCGTCGACGGTGTGGCCGCCAGTGTGGCTCTGCCAGCCGTCGTACTGCCAGGCTGGGATGAAATCCCACACCCGCGTGGTCTCCGAGTCCTCGCCGTCGTCCTCGGAGGACGGCCACAGCCGCGAGAGGAGCGCCCGGACCGCTATTATCACCGACGAGTTCGGAGGCAAAAAGGACGGGGTCAGTCGAACCGCTCGATGAGGTCCGCGCCCTCGACGTAGACCAGGCCGTTGCGGTCGGCGTACGCGCGGGCGGCCGTCGGCGAGAGGGCGCCGGTGCCCTCGTCGTCGAGCATCTCGCAGACGACGACGGCGGGGGCGGCGCCGGCGGCGTCCGCCAGCGCCACCCCGAGTTCGGTGTGGCCCTCCCGGTCCTCGAGCAGGCCGGGGGCGGCCCGCAGCAGGTGGACGTGGCCGGGCGCCCGGAAGCGTTCGGCGAAGCCCTCGGGGCCGGCCGCGATGGCGCCGCGGGCGCCGTCGCCCGCAAGCGCCGTTGCGC
>PXQM01000185.1:4309-11636 GCA_003021325.1 Halobacteriales archaeon QH_10_70_21 | reverse complement strand
GACGTCGACGACGTCGAGGCCGCCCGCGACGACATCGCCGACGAGCTCGGCGTCTCGACCGGGCGGCTCCGCGACCTCGTCGAGCCGCTGGAGTCAATCTACGCGATCGCCGACCACTGCCGCACCCTCGCCTACATGCTCGGCGACGGCATCGTCCCGTCGAACGTCGGGACGGGCTACCTGGCGCGGATGGTGCTCCGGCGGACCAAGCGCCTCTGCGACGAGATCGGCGTCGACGCGCCGCTTGACGAACTCGTGGACGTACAGGCCGAGCGGCTCGGCTACGAGAACCGCGACACGGTCCGCGACATCGTCCGCACGGAGGTCGAGAAGTACCGCGAGACGCTCGAGCGCGGCACCCGGCAGGTCGAGCGGCTGGCCGACGAGTACGCCGACCGGGGCGAGCCGATCCCGCTGGAGGAGGCCATCGAGCTGTACGACAGCCACGGCATCCAGCCGGACACCGTCGAGGAAATCGCCGCCGAGTACGGCGCCGACGTCGCGATTCCGGACGACTTCTACTCGCGGGTCGCGGCCCGCCACGGGACCGGCGGAGGGGCGGAGACCGAGGAGCGCGACGACGGCGACCGTGTCGCGGACCTGCCGGAGACGGAGAAGCTGTTCTACGAGGACCCCGAGCGGACCGACTTCGAGGCCGTCGTCCTCGACGTCATCGAGCGCGACGACGGCGAGTACGACGTCGTCCTCGACCAGACGATGTTCTACCCGGAGGGGGGCGGCCAGCCGGCCGACGTGGGGACGCTGTCGACCGACGACGTCACCGTGAGCGTGACCGACGTCCAGGAGGTCGACGGCGTCGTCCTCCACCGGACCAACGGAACCCCGGGCAAGGGCGAGTTCGTCCGCGGGCAGATAGACGGCACCCGCCGCAAACGGTTGATGCAGCACCACACCGCGACCCACATCGTCGGCTACGCGGCCCGGCAGGTGCTGGGCGACCACGTCCGACAGGCCGGCGCCCAGAAGGGCACCGACTCCTCGCGGCTGGACGTCCGCCACTACGAGCGGGTCGACCGGGAAGCGGTCCGGCGCATCGAGCGGGTGGCAAACGATGTGGTCACCGACAACGTTCCGGTCGAGCAGGAGTGGCCCCAGCGCCACGAGGCCGAGGAGGAGCACGGCTTCGACCTCTACCAGGGCGGCATCCCGCCGGGCGAGCAGGTCCGCCTCATCCACGTCGACGACGACGTCCAGGCCTGCGGGGGGACCCACGTCACCCGGTCGGGCGACGTCGGGGTCATCAGGATACTCTCGACGGAGCGCGTCCAGGACGGCGTCGAGCGGCTCACCTTCGCCGCCGGCGACGCGGCCATCGAGGCCACACAGCGGACCGAGGACGCGCTCTACGAGGCGGCCGACGTCCTCGACGTCTCGCCGCAGGAGGTTCCCCGGACCGCCGAGCGGTTCTTCGAGGAGTGGAAGGAGCGCGGCAAGCGCATCGAGGGGCTCAAAGAGCAGCTCGCGTCGGTCCGCGCCCAGGGCGGCGACGGGACCGAGACCGTCGAGCTGGGCGACGCCGAGGCGGTCGTCCAGCGGGTCGACGCCGACATGGACGAGCTGCGGGCGACGGCCAACGCGCTCGTCGAGGAGGGGACGGTCGCCGTCCTCGGGAGCGGCCACGACGGCGCGACGTTCGTCGTCGCGGTGCCCGACGGGGTCGACATCAACGCCGGCGCCGTGGTGGGCGAGCTCGCGGGCAGGGTCGGCGGCGGCGGCGGCGGGCCGCCGGACTTCGCCCAGGGCGGCGGCCCGGACGTCGAGGCGCTCGACGACGCCCTGGCGGTGGCCCCGGAGGTGCTGCGGCGGCTCGAGGAGGAGGCCTGAGCCGGCGCCGGTCCGTCCGCTCCGTCGTCGACGCCCGCTCTTCCGGCAGTGGCGTCTCCGGCGCCCCGGCCGTGTCGGCCGTATCGCCCGATAGAAAAACCGGACCCGTGGTGCGTTACCCCTCGTCGTCGCCGTTGCCGACGTCCTCGATGCGCTCCTCGAGCTCGTCGAACCGCTCGGCCTGCTCCTCGAACTGGTCGGAGAGCTGGTCGAGCTGCTCCTCGAAGCGCTCGGCAAGCTCCTCGGCCTGCTCGGTGATGCGCTCCTGGGCCTCGTCGGTCTGGTCTTCGAGCTCCGCCTCCAGCTCCTCGAACCGGTCGACGAACTCGTCGACGGTGTCGACGAGCTGGTCCTCGACGCCCTCGTTGAGCTCCATCAGGACGTCCAGCTGCTCGCTGAGGCTCTCGGCGGCGTCGCCGCTGAACTCCTCGTAGCTCTCCGAGAGGGAGTCGTACTCCTCGTCGACGGTGTCGAACGCCTCGGACTGCTGGTCCTCGAGGGTGTCGAAGGTCTCGTCGACGGAGTCGCGTAGGTCATCGAGGGTGGCCGACCCCGAGGTGACCGACTCGGCGGCGTCCAGCGACGTGTGGATGGACTGTCGGGTCATGTGGAGGAACTGCTCTTGGACCTCGCGCTGGGCGTCGACGCCGCCGTAGAGGGTGTCGCTGACGTCGGCCGGCATCTCGAGGGCGCTCTCGATTGCGTCCTCGGTCTGTCTGATCGTGTTGCGCTGCAGTTGGAACATCGTGGCCAGGGGGGAGTCGTCGTCGCTCATTGTGTATCAGCTCCGTCGTGGACGCGCCGCTCACACGTGGAAGTCGTTCGCCGAGCTACTTAACTTTTACCACTGCAGGCCATTTTGTACCATTCGATGTATATGAGTGGTCAATTTTTCCTCTCGGGGCGGGGCCAGTCCGGAACGAAGAACGTAGATTAAAGTTTTACACCTGTCACGGCGAACTGTGACCCGGAGCGAGGCCCTCGCGGTCGTCGTCGCGAGCCCGTTGCGCCCGGCGACATCCCCCTCATAACCGGCATCATCGGCTACGGGACCAACTGGGTCGCCATCCAGCTGCTGTTTCACACCCTCGAGTTCGTCGGGGTCCGGACTCCCGGGATGAAGGAGGTCGCCCCCGCCCTCCCCCGCAAGCTCAAGCAGATCCCCGGCGTCGTCGAGGGACGGGTCGGCTGGCAGGGCATCATCCCCTCGCGGTCGGCCCGGATGGGCACCATCGCCGCCGAGAAGGGCATCGCCAAAATCGCCACCGAGCGGGAGTTCTACGAGGCGTGTCTCCCCATCAGCGTCGACTTCGAGCGCTCGCGAGCCAGGTTCAGGCGGGAGGCAGAGGCGTAACTCCCCTCCCACGGGCTGCCGTTGCCGTCCTCGGGAGTGTCGCGTACGTCCGGCCGGGCGGCTGTCGCCACCGGGTCAGCGGAAGTCGCCGGTGCCGAATCCCGGCAGCCCGTATCAGAAGGAGACCTCGTCCGGGGCGTCCTCGCCGATGGACGGCGAGTCGCGGTCGGAGTAGCCGACGCGGCCGATGGCCTTCTTCGAGACCGCCGAGTAGGCGACTGTCCTCGCGTCGTCGGCGCTCTCGAGCGTCGTCGCCCCGTCCAGCCGGCCGAGCGCCTCGCCGAACGTCTCGTCGCCGTTCGGGAGCGTCAGTTCCAGCTCGCCGTACTCCTCGACGAGCTCGGCGGCGGTGGTCGGGTAGCTGTGGGCGTCGATCTTCTCGTCGGCGTTCGCGAGCAGTCGCATACTACCGCTGTCGGCCGTACCTTCATGAACGTTATCCATAATTATCCTCCGTGGGTTTAATCACCTCTAGGACGCGGCGAAGCGCCGGGGCTTTGGCCGCCGAGCGCCGACCGGGCGTATGGTCGTCGCCGACCTCCACGTGCACACGACGAACTCCGACGGGACGCTGACGCTGTCGACGCTCGTCGACGCCGCCGAGGCGGCCGGCGTCACCGCCGTCGCCGTCACCGACCACGACCGGCTCCACCCGGAGCTGCGGACCCCCGTCTCCGCGCTCGGGGAGCTGACCGTCCGCGGCCGGGAGATAATCGAGCGGGTCGAGGCCCGCGTCGGCGTCGACCTGCCGCTCGAGCCACGGGAGGGGCTCGGCCGGCCCCACATCGCCCGCGCCATCGAGGAGACCACCGACTACAGCTACGAGGACGCCTTCGAGGAGCTCATCGGCTCGGACTGCCCCTGCTACGTCGCCCGCGACGTGCCCACGTTCGACGAGGGGGTCGCCGTGCTCGAGGAAGCCTGCGGGCTCGTCTCGCTCGCCCACCCCTACCGGTACGGCGACCCCGGGGCGGCGCTGGAACTGTGCGCCGACCTCGACGCTGTCGAGCGGTTCTACCCCTACGGCCGCGAGGTCGACCCCGAGCCACTCGTGCGCGCCGTCGACCGGCACGACCTGCTCGTGACCGGCGGCACCGACGCCCACGGCGAGACACTCGGCGAGGCCGGGCTGGACCGCGACGACTACCGCCGGTTCCGCGCCGCGCTGTAGCCGCCGCGCTCCCGTCAGCCGCACCCGATAGCGCTGGGTTGAAAACAATCGGTCCCGTACCGCTGTCTATGCAGTGTCACTACTGTGACCTGGAGGCCGCCGTCGCCGTCGAGAAGGACCACGTCAAGGTCGGCCTCTGCGAGGAGCACCTCCGGGACCGGATGGAGGAGCTCTCCGACTCCGAGTGGCTCGAGGAGGTCGAATCACAGGTCGACGACGCCCTCGAGTAGCACCGCCCCGTCCCCGCGCCCGGGGTACGCCTCCTCTCCTCCGGACCCGGTCGCCTGCGAGGACTCGCGGAACCTGCACCGTCACGCCCCCAGCACCGCCGCACCTTTCAGGTTGCTGGCGCCCGGAGTCGGCGCCGATGCGCGTCTCCGTCATCGGTGGCTCCAGCGTCGACCGGGAAACGTACGAGACGTCCCGCGAGGTCGGGCGCCTGCTCGGCGAGCGCGGCCACGGCGTCGTCTGTGGCGGCCTCGGTGGGGTGATGGCGGCCGCCTGCAGGGGCGCAAGGGAGGAGGACGCCGAGACCATCGGCATCCTCCCGACCGCCAGCCGCGACGACGCAAACGAGTGGGTGACGACGCCGGTCGCGACCGGGATGGGCAACGCCCGGAACGCCCTCGTCGTGCTGAACGGCGACGCCGTCGTCGCCGTCGACGGCGCGACCGGGACGCTCTCGGAGCTGGGCCACGCCCTCGATTTCGGCCGCCCCGTCGCCGGCCTCGACACCCACGCAGTCGACCTCCCGGGGTTCCGGGCGGTTGCGACGCCCGAGGCCGCCGTCGACTACGTCGAGTCCTCGGCCGACCACCAGAGGTAGGCCGACGCAAGGAGCGTCGGGACGGCCAGGAGCCGCACGCGGCGGGTCGACGTCTCGGTTGGCTCGAAGTCGACCTTCAGCACCGTCCCGTAGCCCCATCGGGCGGTCGAGAGCAGTGCCCGCGGGGCGACGGCGTGGGCGACCGCGGCGAGGAAACCCACGACTGCGAGCAGCCGACGACCCCCGTTCCAGTCCATGTCGGCTGTCAGGGACCGGGGCGTCTCGGTTCCGGGCGTAGCGGCCGTGGTTGCCGGAACGACCCGTCGACCGGAGCGGGGTTCCCATCCCCGGCTTACGACGATTCCGGACTCGCTCCGGCGTCGTCGGTCGCCTCAAGATAGGTCCGGATGTACTCGTCGTCGAGGTGTTCGAGGAGGCGCTTCTGGCCCGACTCGGTCAGCCGTTCGACGGTTTCGGTCGACCGTTTCGTCTCGAAGGCGCGGTCAATCTCGGCCGCCCGGAGGGTCTCGAGTCGGTCCTCGCTGACGTCGGTCGCGCCCGCCGCCTCGGTGTCGAACCACTCGCGCCAGCGGTCGCGGTCGCCCCACTCGCCCTCGAACTCGGCGGCGGGTCGGAGCCAGTCGTAGTGTGCGGCGACACCGTCGGGGTACCCACGCGACGAGCGGACGTCCTCGAGCAACGACCGGGCGACGTGGGCGCCGTGGCCCGCGGCGACGATCACCTGCGCGCTCCGGTCGCCGGCGGGCGCCGCCACGTAGAGGCCGTCGACGGCGGTCCGGCCGTCCGCGTCGGCGTACGCCGGGTCGAACCGTTCGTGGGACTCGCCGTGGTGCTCGTGTACCTCGAAGGCGCCCTCGCCGACGAGCGGCCGGAGGTACGCGCCGTCGTACCAGGCGGCCGCGAGGACGTACTCGGCCGTCACGGTCCGACCGGCCGCCGTCTCGACGACGAAGCGGGCGTCCGACGCCGCCCGCCGGACCGAGTCGACCGTCTCCTCGATACGGTCACAGCCCGCCGTCTCGACGTGGTCCGCCAGCAGGTCCTGAAACGTCCCGACGTCGATGCCGCCGGGAAATCCGGGGTAGTTCTCCAAGAACGCACACCGCGGCAGCGCCGCGCTCCCGCGGTCGAAGACCATGACCACGTCGTGGTCGGCGGGCCGCTCGTCGCGACGGGTGTCGGGCATCCTCAGAAGTTCCCCGTGACGATGTCGGCGACGGCCTGTCGGTCGAACAGCCGTTCGCCGCCGAAGACGTCGGGGTAGAGGTCCCGGGCGGCCCGTTCGAGCTGGAAGAGGTTGATGATGGGTCCCTGGTAGGTCATCCCGCCGCGGATGACGTCGTCGTTCCGGACCGCGCGGAGCTCGCTGGCGACCTCGTGGTCGCGCATGTGGGAGACGACGGTCGACTCGAACTCCGCTTCGGTGACCTCACCCTGCTGTCTGATGGCGATGACGTCCGGGTCGACCTCCAGCAGCGTCTCGTAGTCGACGGTGCCTCGCGTCTCGTGGAAGTCCGCGACGTCGCTGTTCTCGAGGGCGCGCCCGACCTCGAGGTCCCGCCACTGTTTGGACTGCGTGCCGGAGCCGATGACGTAGGGGTAGAACGCCTCCGGCGGTGCCGACTTCGGGAACAGGACCGCAACGTCCGGCGTCTCCGCCGGGAGTCGCGACCGGACGTCCTCGAGGACCTCGTCGTGCAGGGCGGCGAAGGCCTCGTAGCGCTCCCGTTCCTGGAAGACCGCGGCGACCTTCTCGAAGGCCTCGTACAGCGTGTAATCGGCGTAATCGTGCCACGCGTAGCTCCCGGAGAAGACCGTGTTGCCGAAGAACGGTGCGACCTCCGACTCGATCTCGTCGATGTACGCCTCGGTCCACTCGAGGCGGTTGATCATGAAGTTCGGGTCGATGAGGTGCAGGTCGGCGTCGACGGCGTAGAACACCTCCCGGTCGGTGCTCCCCTGCCACAGCTCCGTCAGTTCGCTCTTGTCGACCGAGACGCCAGGGAGTTCGTCGTAGACGTGCGCCCCGTAGCGGGCGCGGATGCCGATGGCCGACAGGCCCTCGGCCTGACCGAGCGCGACGCCCATGTCCGCGTAGTCGCCGGTGTAGGGGAACCACGTCTCGGGCACCTCGTCGAACTCGACGGTCCCGACCGGTTCCATCGTGACC
>PXQM01000185.1:0-4287 GCA_003021325.1 Halobacteriales archaeon QH_10_70_21 | reverse complement strand
CCGGGCATCGTTTTTAGGCTAGCCTAAAAATTACAAAAGCCTTCCGGAACGGCGGCCGCCGGTCACTCCGGCAGGGCCCGTATCGGGCGTATCCGGAGCTCCGGGTCGTACTCGACGGACGCCTCGACGCCGAAGACGTCCGCCAGCAGTTGCTCGGTGACGACCTCCTCCGGCGGCCCCCAGTCGTAGAGCTCGCCGTCGTCTATCGCGACGAGGGAGTCCGCGAACCGGGCGGCCTGCGAGACGTCGTGGAGGACGATTGCGACCGTGACGTCGCGCTGCTCGTTGAGCTGTCGGACCGTCTCCAGCACCCGGAGCTGGTGGTACAGGTCCAGGAAGGTCGTCGGCTCGTCGAGCAGCAGGACGTCGGTGTCCTGGGCCAGCACCATCGCAATCCACGCGAGCTGCTTCTGGCCGCCGCTGAGCTGCCCGAGTTCGGCGTCCCGCAGCTCCGTCACGCCGGCGAGCTCCAGCGCCCGTTCGACGGCCTCGCGGTCCTCGGCGCCGACGCTCTCGAAGAACCCCCGGTGGGGGTACCGGCCGTGGTAGGCCAGCTCCTCGACCGTGATGCTTCCCAGGGCGTCGTTCTCCTGGGAGAGGTGCCCGAGTTCGCGGGCGAGCTCCTTTCCGCCCAGCGACTGTATCGCCCGCCCCCGGAGTCGTACCGTCCCCGCGTCGGGCTCGAGGTGGTCGGACAGCGCCTTCAGCAGCGTGCTCTTGCCGCTCCCGTTCGGGCCGACGAGGGCGGTTACCGCGCCCTCCGGGACGTCGAGCCGGGCACAGCTGACGACCGGCTCGTCGCTGGTCGGGTAGCTCAGCTCGAGGGACTCCCCGACCAGCGCGCTCTCGACTGCGGCACCGTCCCCGTCCGTGATCCGCTCCGTCTCCGGGTCGCGCTGTCGACCCGCCATCAGAGCTCCCCCATGCGCTGCCGTTTGCGCATCAGATACAGGAAGTACGGCCCGCCGAGGAGGCCGGTGACGACGCCGACGGGAATCTGCGTCCCGCCCAGCGCGAGCCGTGCGCCCACGTCGGCGGTGACCATGAGTGCCGGGCCGGCGAAGAGACACCCGACCATCAGCTGTCGGTAGTCGCTGCCGACGACGTTCCGGACGATGTGCGGGACGACGAGCCCGAAGAAGCCGACGACACCAGCCACGGCGATGGCCGCGCTGGCGGCGACGATCGCCACCGACGAGAGGAACAGCCGGACCCGCTCGACGCGCATGCCGAGCGAGCGGGCCGTCTCCTCGCCGAGCAACAGGACGTTCAGCTGTCGGGCGCCGGCCAGGGCGACCGCAATCGCGACGGTCGCCGGCAGGACCGAGAGCCGCACCTCCGCCCACCCGGTCCCCGTCAGCGACCCTGTCGTCCACGCGATGGCCGTCTGGACCACCCCGAGGTCGTCGGCGAAGAAGAACAGCCCCTGCTGGAGGGACTGGAACACCATGTTGACGATGACGCCGGCCAGGACGAGCCGGACGGGGCTGGTCCCGCCCTTCCAGGCGATGGCGTAGACGACGAGGAAGGCGACCGCCCCGCCGGCCGACGCGATGAGCGGCAGGAACGGCGCCAGCCCGCTGAACACCACGAGCGTCGCCAGTACCGCGAAGCCAGCCCCCGAGCTGACGCCGAGGACGAACGGGCTGGCGAGCTCGTTGCGCGTGACCGCCTGGAAGATGGCCCCGGAGACCGCCAGCGTCGCGCCGGCAATGACCCCGACGATTACCCGCGGCACCCGGAGGTTCCACACGATGACGCTCCGGGTGTCCATCTCGGGCAGGTCACTGCCGAACAGGAACGCGTTCCACACGGCCGGGTCGAACGCGATTTCGGGGTCGAACACGGTCCGACCGGCCTCGGCGAGCGTCATCGAGTACGTCCCGAAACTGACCTGAACCAGTCCCGCGACGAGGGTCAGCGCCGCGTTGCCGAGACAGAAGGCCGCGAGCGTGCCGGTGACCCATCCCCGGCGCTCCCGGACCGGACGCTCGGGCGCGGCCGAGTGCGAACCAGCCATTCTGTTTTAGGCATCCCTAAACACACCCAAAGGTATTGTGGTTCCGCTCGGCCGCGTCGCGGCGGCCCTGGGGGCGCGGGACGGTCGGTCGCTCCGGATGCGCGGCGCGGGCGCGTGGGCGACCGCACTCAGCGCCGCACCGACGGCCGCCCCTCGTCTCACCGTGGTCTCGCCCATGTGTCACGGGCGGGACGGGGACGGAGAAAACGCGGGGAACCGGTCGAGGTTGCCGGCGGTCCGGCTCTCGGGGGCGGGAACGGTTACTCCACCGACCGGGTCGTACGCTCCTCGTAGGCCTGCTCTTTCAGCATGCGGTACCGCTCGCGCGAGTCGATAGCCCACCTGTACTCGAAGCCCGCCGGCGGGTCACCCATCCACTCGACGAGCGCCTCCGTGTCGTCGCAGGTGAACCGGAGTTCGTAGCGCTCGAACACCGGGTCGAAACCGACATCCCGGAACAGCGACACGAGGAAATCGGGACGGTCGCTCTCGTTGTGGGCTTTGATTTCAATCCGGGGGCGTCCCCATCTGCCAACGTCGAGATAGCCGTCGGAGACATACCAGAACTTCACCCGTTCCGGCGTGAGCGCGAGGTCGTCCGGGAAGCGTTTTGACCCATCATCGGGATACCATCGGTCCCGCAGGTCTTTGAACAAGGGATTCGTCCGCGACCAGACGGTGTACATGTCGTGGTAGTTCTCCGTCCGTGCGCCCGGGCTGAACCCGGGTTCCCGGTTCTTTTTTGCCAATTCCGCAGCCGTCTTTTAGAGAGACGCCAGTCGTGAGAATCCCCATTCGGTCATCGAACCACTCTAGAAACCGTCGGTTCGTCATCGGGAGGCGAAAGACGGGAGAGTCACCGCCGCTGGGGACGGGAATTGACCCATCCCCCATCGGTAGCCCGATCAGGATTTCCTGTTGATTCGAATCGATATCGGGATACGGACAGGTACCGTGCCACCAGTGAAGGCCTAAGCGTTCGAACTGTTCGCCGCAGGACGGACACGTCGCCATGCAGCTTTTATTCGATTCAGTCGCTTTGAATCCTGGGAGCTAACATATAGGTGACGTGGCCGTCCCCCTCGGCGAAGCCGAAGTGCATCTTGACGGGGAACTCCTCGCCGAGCTCCACGGTCACCTCGGCGTCCTTCGGGATGGCCTTGTTCATGTCCTTGAGGTAGTCCAGCGAGAACAGCGAGCGGGCCTCGCCGGCGGTGAGGTCGATGAGGTCCTCGCGGCCCAGCTCGAGGTGGACGTCGTCGGTGTCGCCCTCGGCATCGACGTAGAACTCCTCGGCGTCGGGGTCGACGCCCAGCGCGATGTGGTCCGACACCATGTCGGCGGCCGTCACGGCGCGGTCGATGTCGCGGCCCTCGATGACGATCTCCGCCGAGAGGTCCAGCTCCGGCAGGTCCGGCTCCTGGCGGATGGAGTCGGGGTCGATGAGCGCCAGCGTGTACTCCAGCCCGTCCAGCGAGATGTGGAGCTTGCGGGTCTCCTCGTCGAGCTCGAGGTGGACGAGCCGGTCGGAGTCGGCCATCCCCACGATGTCCTCGAGGGGGTCGAGGTTGACGCCGATGACGCCGCCGTCGGTCTCGTAGGACTCGAATGCCGCCGCCGACAGCTCCAGGTCGACCATCCCGACGTTGGCGGGGTCGACCGCGCGAATCGTGAGGCCCTCGTCCTCGAGGCGTATCTTGCACTCGTCGACCAGCACGCTCACGGAGTCGAGCGCCGCCCCGAGCGTGTCGGCGCTCACGATAGCCTTGAACATGGATACTCGTTCTGTCTGCCGGGTTAAAAAGTTGCACATATGCGTGTGCGGGCGCGGAGCAGCCGCCGGGCGAAGAGGAGCGCGGCGGGGACCCGGGCGGGTCGACGGCACTACCGGCGCCGCCCTGCGCTCGTCCCCGGCTGCTCGAACGCCCGCCGGGACCGCCGCCGTTCCGGCCGAGCAGCACGCCCAGGACGAGACCCAACAGCGGGGCGAGGAAGACGACGATGGCCCACAGGAACGTCGGGTGCTGGCTGTGCTTCTGGGCGTCCCGGTAGACCCAGCAGGTGAGCGCGAGGAGCAGGGCCACCAACAGCAGCCGGAGTATCAGGACGGCTCCGGCGCCACCGTTCTGCAGCGGGAGGGCTGCCAGCGTGATTACACGACCGACGTCTCGTGAAGTACCGCGGGGGCAAGCCCCGCGGCTTCGCCGTCCTAACCGTACGTCCCAACCCGGGCCGGGCCATCGCAGGCGAATGTACTTCCCCTCGAC
>PXQM01000184.1:10068-12182 GCA_003021325.1 Halobacteriales archaeon QH_10_70_21 | reverse complement strand
CCCCTGGCGCTTCGAGCGGCGGCCGGCCTTGAAGGGCTGCTTGCGGGGGCTGCCCTTCCGGACCGACACCCGGGCGACGACGACGCCCTGCTTGGCCTTGTAGCCCAGCGAGCGAGCCTTGTCGAGCCGGGTCGGCCGGTCGACGCGCTCGATGGCGCCCTGGTCGCGCCACTCCTGTTGGCGCTGCCACTGCAGTTCTGCGAGCTTTCCCTCCTTCGGCGTCTTCCACGCCTCGCGGATGTGCGAGTAGAAGCTTCGTGCCATGATTTTCACCACGGGCGTTGCCTGGTTCAATCCCCCGCGGCGCCGTCGCCGGGGCGATCACATCCCGACCTGCGTAGACAGGTGCCCGCTGGTGCCCGTCGTCCAGCGAGTTGTCGACAGTTCCCCGCGTTATCGGTTAAGCGCTTCGAAAGCCGTTCACGCACGGCGTCGGCTCCCTCACCCCGGCGAGCCCCCGACTCGCGGGTAGCACGACGGGGGTGCCGGCTCCGCACCCCGGCGGTGCGACCGACGTCGTATCGCGACCTTCGATTCACCACGAACGACGGACGGCTACCTGCTCTCTCGCGGAACCGTGCCGGGCCGGCCGGACGTCAGGCCAACTCGCGAACGCCCTCGAAGGTGTCGTCGGCGAGCGCGCCAGCGAGGGCACGCCGGTCGACGTCGGGCGTCTCTCCGGGGTACTTCCGCTCGAAGTAGCCCAGCAGGTTCTCGACGTCGCGCTCCAGCAGCTCGCGGCTGTTCTCGTGGTCGGTCGGCACCGCCTGCGGCCAGTCAAAAAGGGTGACGCCATCGCTGGCGACGAAGACGTTGTACTCGCTCATGTCGGCATGGACGTAGCCGGCCCGGTAGGCGGCGGTCATCTCCTCGAGGACCAGTTCCAGGACGCCGACCACCTGCGCGGGTTCGAGTTCGGCCCGCGAGAGTTCGACGCCGTCGAGTTTCTCCATGACGATGGCGTGGCGGTTCTGGTCGACCGGTTTCGGGACCGACACGTCGGGATAGAGGGTCTCGAGCGCTTCGAACTCCCGTTCTGCGGCCTTGCGGGCGGTGTAGAGCCACGAGCGGTGCTCCTTCTCGGCGGTGTACTCCCGCTCCTTCTGGACCTCGCGGAAGTTGGTGTACCCCTCGCGGTGGTACTTCAGCGCCAGCGGCTCGAACGAGCGGGCCTCGTAGACGTCGCTCTCCTTGCCAACGCCCAGTGGCGCGCCGACGCCGTCGACGGTCCCCCGCTCGGCGAAGGTGTGCAGCGCCAGGGCGTCGTACCCCTCGAACGTCAGCCGGTAGCCGGTGTACTGGATGGTCTTGCGCTCGATGAGGTCGCGGTCCATGCAGCGGTCGACCCGATAGCCCACCTCCTCCTCGTCGAGCCGGGAGAACTCCGGGAGCTTCCCCGTCGCGACCCACTCCGAGAAGCGCATCCCGTGTTCGAGCCCCGAGAGGAGGTGGAAGTCCTCGGGGTCCAACTCGGCCATCTGCGCGGCGACGTTCTGGACCATCTCACCCTACGTAGCGGGCGGACGCCCAAAAGCGCCCCGCGTTCGCCTACCAGTGCCGCTCTCGTCGTTCGGATACGACTTAAACCATATGTCGCTATATAGAATCGCCTCTCGCCTACGAAATCAGCCGCTCCAGGGCCGCCGCGATGTCGTCGAAGGAGTCGTCGGCGGCCGGCACCCGGTCCGTCAGCGAGCAGAAACCGTGGCACAGCGAGGGCACGTGGTGGTGCTCGACGCCGACGCCTGTCGCCTCGAGCCGGTCGACGTAGGCGGTCCCTTCCGACCGCAGCGGGTCGTGGCCGGCCGTCGCGACGACCGCCGGCGCCACGCTCCCGAGGTCAGGGGCCCGGAGCGGGGCCGCAAGCGGGTTGTACCGGTCGACGGCCCGCTCGAGGTACTGCGACCAGAACCAGGCCAGGTCGGCCCGGGTGAGAAGCGGCGCGTCGGCGTGCTCCCGGCAGGATTCGGTGTCGAGGCCGGGGTCCAGCATCGGGTACAGCAGCAGCTGTGCGGCGAGGTCCAGGTCGGCGTCCCTGGCGCGGAGCGCCGTTGCAGCGGCCAGCCCGCCGCCGGCGCTCGACCCTCCGACGGCGACGGTCCCGTCGCCCAGTG